>JBJTTC010000191.1:0-6780 GCA_046079965.1 Sediminibacterium sp.
AAAATGGTGAAATAAGCATGTAGAAAGCCAATGGTTACGATGTTTGGACAGGGGTTCGACTCCCCTCGACTCCACTGCGCCTCATGAACGGAATGTTTGTGAGGCGTTTTTATTAAGATTTACTTAAACATCAAAATCTGACTAAATTTGTGGAACTTATTAAATTCAAACCATTGAAACACATTTAATCGCACACTTAACATATCAATTCAACTTTTATGGAAAATGAGAAAGACAATCAATTATGGCGCCAGGCACAAGCCAGGGTTTCATTTAAAAAGCATTTACTCTCTTATATTTTAGTGAATTTGATGCTGGTTGGAATTTGGTTTTTTTCAGATAATGATTATAACCAATATTTTTGGCCGAAATGGCCCCTACTGGGTTGGGGTATAGGAATAATCTCTCACTATTTACAAACGTATCAGTCTTCCTCGATTTTTTCTGCTGAGAAAGAATATGAAAAATTGAAAAATAAATCTTAGGCTAAAAAAATATCCTCTCGCTTCTCTTTTTTCAGGTAGGGGGAAAAATGGTTTTTCTGGACTGTTTCAACCCTTTCATTCTTTCATCTATTATAAATAAAATATTTTATATTTGTTATACAAATCTTTGCCAAATGAAAATCAAAATGGAAATCAACCGATCGATGAATCAGTTAAAAAAAATGGTGGGAATTTTTGCAGGTCTGGCACTGCTGATGTCCTTTTCATCTTTTACTTCCTCCTCCAACAATGCCGATGCCATCGTAGGAGTATGGAAAACCGGGGAAGGTACCGCTATGGTGCGCATTTATAAAAATGGTGATAAATACCAGGGGAAAATTGTTTGGTTGAAAGAACCCAACGATCCGGAAACAGGAAAACCCAAGGTAGATAAAAACCATCCCGATGAAGCAGTTCGTTCCAGACCCATTTTGGGTCTCATCAATGTCTGGGGTTTTGTTCACAAAGGAGAAAACGTTTGGGACGAAGGCAATATCTATGATCCTAAAAATGGAAATACTTATTCCTGTACCATCAAAATGGATAACCCCAATGCACTCGAAGTGAGAGGTTATATTGGAGTTTCATTGATTGGTAGAACTGATGTATGGACAAGACAAGTGGCAAAATAATATCTCAATTATAACCTTACCATTCATAATGAAAAAGCCCTGATTACAGGGCTTTTTGCTTGCGTGAATGCGTATAATCAAAAATTGTTTAGGGAGATACGAAGTTAAGACTAATGCTAAAAAAAAGCGGGTTACCCAGATTACTGGTGAAATACCTGAGGTTATCTTTTCTTGCATCATACTCATTCATTACATCAAATCTCCAATTATAACGAAGTCCTGCCTGCGCATTCAGCCAGATAAATCCACTGATTTTTTTGTCCCACATGATTCTTGGCTTTAATTCACTTCGCTGTATGAACACTGACCCGTTCGGACTGTTCGTTAAGCCCATCCAGAATTGATTCCCTTCTAACTCATATCCCAATTGAAAAATATTGGAAGTAGAAACATTGTACCGAAGATAACCCCTAGCCGGGAATAATAATTCCATACCCCAATGGTCATTAAAAGTTTTGTTCCACAATAAAACCGGTAGATGAATGAGTTGTCCGGCTCTATAGGTTCTAGCCACCCCTACACCAATCATATTCTTCTCTGACTTTTTCCACCCATATACTACCGTTCCACTTAAAGTGAGTGCATTTCTATTGATATCACTTACCCGCTGGAACACGCCATTGCCATCCAGACTAGCCTGAAGTATCAGAAAATTTTTCTCATTCAATGGTTTAAAAATAGTTGTATTTATTCCTGCACTTACCATTGGAGAGTTATTCAGGCCATTGGCAAAAAAATTTGATCCGGGTTTGTTGACAAAAAATCGACTGCTCCAGTAACTGGCACCTAGTTGCCAGATTAGTTTGGTGTTGGAAATCACCGGAAGGTTTACCTGGAAGCGCCAGGAATTAACTCGATTAACATGAAATTCCTCCATAGCCGGAAGCATGGCAGATACCGGTACCGAAGGCAAATGAAAGTCTGCCTGGTATTCATATCCAAGGCTAATGATGCGTTGGGGAGTTTGATTCAATACTTTCTGTGTGCAGAATCGCTTGACACCTTCGGCATCTCCAAATTTGCTGTAATCAAATACCTCTGTTGTATCTGATTGCTGTGCCGCAACAGTGAGTCTTGCCAATATTGTAAGCAATAAAAAATATTTTTTCATAAAATGAAGCTTGGGTTTGATGCAATACACAAATATATAGCAACAAATTTGAAAGTGAATTTGTTCTATTCTACTTTAAAATGTCGGCTTTTGATTGATTTTTACAAATACAATATCCTTCTGAATAGTTATTTACATACCTGCCAAAGCAGTGTACATCCGATCATCCGAAAACCCACTTACCAGCCAATTGTTTTAAAATTATTGGAAGTGAAAAAATAGGTTACTACTCTTTCAATAACAACTACTACCAGTAAGCAGATCACACCGGCTGTACTGATCCGTAAGAGCAGTTCTGAGCCGGGTCCCTGGGAAGCCCTTATGCCCCATAAAGCCCAGGCAATGGTGAGTGGAAATCCGGCAATTCGAAAACGAAGCAACATGAGCAAGGCGAGAAAAATGGCAACAGTTATCATGACGGCACTCCAGATTTCCGGCTCCAGCGGACCGCCCTTCCAATTATTTTTCACCAGCAGGGCTGTAACGTTGGCAATGGTAGCTACACTTATCCAGCCAAGGTAAATAGTGAAAGGTGCGATGAGCAAGGTTTGGAGCCACAAAGAAAACTTGGGCATCCCTTTTCTTCCGCTCAAAAAAAGCCGAATAAGTATCAAGAGTAAAAACAACATCACTAGCAAACTAAGTTCAACCTGTAGATAATGCCAGCAAAGTATCCATAGGGCATTCAATAAACAAGTTATCCAATAAAATGCATTCACTTTTCGGATATATTCCTGAGCCGGATGATCTGCAAATTTCTCTCTGGTTAAAAATATAGTTACAGATGTGTTGTAAGAAAATAATAGGAGATAAATGACTCCCCAAATTGAAAATGTGAATCCCGCTGGAACAAAATAATTTGGATAAAAAGCTGATATCTGTCCCGTATTGTAGCCATTAATAGGAAGAATATTTGCAAGCGCATTCAAGGTTATCATGAACAACCAGGCCATCCATGTGAACAAGATATTTTTTCCGTTGTGTGCCTGGTTATGGTTCATCGGATGTATTTTTTAAACCAGTTGATGTGCGCATTGAAGCGATGAATAATATAACTGGGAACACTGATACCATGATGTTGGTTGGGATAGATGATCAGTTGGGTAGGAATACCTTCCGACTTGAATGCCTGGTACATCTGCTCTGCTCCGATCACTGGTACATTGAAATCGGCCTGGCTAGCCATAAACAGCGTAGGTGTTTTGATTTTTCGGATTTGAAAAAACGGGTAAGACAAGTTTAGCCATTTTTGTGGGTTGTCCCAGGGCTTTCCCAATTCATTTTCGTATTGGGTAATGTATTGATCGGAACCATAAAATGAGAGGGTCAGGGAACTTCCGGCTCCACTGACTGCTGCTTTGAAGCGCTTGTCGGTTGCAATAGTATAATTGGTCAAGATGCCACCATAACTCCAGCCCGCAATGGCCATTTTATTTGAATCTACAATGCCTGCGCGAGTAAGGGACTCTGTGATAGCCAAAATATCTTTCACTTCTTTTTGTCCCCAATCTGCAAAAATACTCTTGGTGTAAGCTGCTCCCCGTCCGCTACTTCCCCGATAGTTCACTGCTACAACAGTATAACCCGCAGCTGCAAGAATCTGGCGATATAAATCGAAACTGAATTCGTCCTGTGCAACCGGTCCGCCATGAATGAACAAAACCAATGGTTGTCCGGTAGCGGTTGAATCGGTAGTGTACAAAATTCCATTTACCTGATTTTTATCTGCCCCGATAGCTGAAATTCCTTTAACATGCATGCGCTTGAGGGGAGCCAGAAATGAATCTTGTAAATGTGTAATCGTTTCAAATCGATCTTTTTTCCAGATACAAATTTCATTGGGTCGATGTGAATTTGAGTATAAAGCAACTTTGTCACCCTTTTCATTCATATGCAAAGAACTATAAACACCATCAGAAGCAGTGATGGGTTTTGCATCAGTACCACTCAGACCAAAACGATAGATAAACTGATATCTGTCATCCTCAACCGCTGAAAGCACTGCATCTCCCTCTTTTGTCCATGTAACCCCTTCCACACTCCGGTCAATTCCGCCAGAGAGAATGGTTGTTTTTTTTGTATTTACATCCATAACCGCCAATAATTTTAAATCGTACATTTCGAATGCCATATCACTGGCTGTTCTTATATAGGCAATTTTTTGGCCGTCGGGACTAAATTTAGGGTTGCGATCTCCTCCTTTGAAATCAGTTAGTTTTTCCGGAATAGAACCTGGTTTTGCAGTCACCAGAAAAATATCTGTATTGTCATTTTTATCAGGGTCTGGACTGACATTGCTGCTGAAGACAATGCGGTTACCGTCGGAACTGATGTCTGCATCTCTTTCATCGAAGTTGCCACGGGTCAGAGTATCAAGCTTTTTATCTTGTACATTCCAAATGTATAAATGTGTTTTCCTATTATCGAGATACCCCTCATAATCCTGCTTGAACTGATAACGATCAATTTCGTAGGGCTTTCGGATATTGGTTTTTGCTGTATCAGCATAATTAAAATCACGAATGACGAAGAGAATGCGTTTCCCATCAGGAAACCATTGATAGGAACTGATTTCGCCCTTAATATGTGTTTGTTGTCTCGCTTCACCGCCTCTACGATCCAGTAAATAGAGTTGGCTTCCCTCTTTGTCGTCTTTTCCGGCTGCTAAAAACGAGATGAACTTTCCGTCCGGACTCCAATTGGCAGCTGAAAAGCTTTTTGTCTGTTCCGTTAGAGTTACCGTTTCAGTGCCATCAGTATTCACCATGCACAATTTCGACTGGTTTTTGTCCTTTGTGGAATCAACTGTTCCGTGTGAATAGAGAATCCATTTCCCCTCGGGTGATATTTTAGGTGCTCCAATGTTGTTTATTCTATATACATCGTTAGGTCCTATCCAGCGTTGAGCCCATCCGGCTATGGAGAGGTGAAGTATAAAAATTACAATGCTTGTCTTATTTAAATATTTCATTGAGAAAAGTTTAATCATTCAAAGCTGATAAAATTCCAATTGAGTTTCCTGCAGTTATCATTAAGTACCCGGATGTCTCCCTGTAAAAGGGATTGCTGCTGGTTGCGGTATTTCAACCATTCTGCATGTAAATCCTGTGTTCTTTTAATAATTCCTTCAGTGATGTATGGAACATTGCCTTCTGCTTCTCCCTTGACAAAAATGATGTTGGCACTCAACTTATTGACAAAATTGATCACGTCATCATTGGTTTGTGATTTACGTTGAATCAGTTGTGCCTCCCATTCTTTTATCTTTTCAAGAATGCTAGCGGCCTGTCGGGAAAGTGTATCAAATCTTGCATCACCCTCAGTTCTATCTATTAAATCTTTTAATTGATTTTGGAGTTTGTGCATTTGGGTAACTGCCACATGAATTTCCTCCACATCATCAGAGAGCAACTTCAATAGTTTCTCCTGTTCGCGGTAAGCATCCTCAGTTACCAAACCGGGATATTCTTTTAGTTGCCTCGGGTCTGTTTTTACTTGAAAATTTTGGGATTGTGATTTACCGTTCACAGTAAGTTTAACCGTATAGGTTCCCGGGATTACCATTCTACCTTTATCACTTCCTTCGATCAGAACATTATCGATGGTAGGAAGATTACGATGACAAAGATCCCATACAAAGCGGTTGAGGCCATTTCTGACAAGTATTTCCGGATCATCTTGCAAATGATTGTTTCCTTTTTTATTGGGAGGTTTTTGGCGATAATAACTTCTTATCACTGATCCAGTATTGTCTAAAATATCGATGGTAATATTTTTTACTGAATCTTTTTGAAGCAAGTGAAAGAAGAACTGAGCACCGGTGACCGGATTGGCCATGGTAGTATTAATGGTCTTAGGATCTTTATCCACCGGAAAGAGTTGATTCAAGGGACTTCCGGCTGATAATCGATAAACATCCTTCACTGGCAACAAAGAAAAACTGTCTGTTAAAGAAGCTGCATTTTTACGAAGAGGGGTCAGGTCATCCAAAATCCAAAATGCCCTACCCTGCGTACTTGCCAGCAGATGATTTTGATGAAGTTTTAAATCGGTTATTGGAGTTACTGGCAGATTTAATTGTAACTGTTGCCAGTTTTTCCCCCCATTGTAGGACAAATAAAATCCGGTTTCTGTTCCTGCATACAAAAGATCTTTTACCTCATTGTCTTCTCTAACTACACGAACATACGCACCATACGGTATGCCGGTTTGAATCTTTGTCCATGTCGCGCCGTAGTCACTTGATTTATAAATAAAGGGCGTAAAGTCGTTTAGTTTGTATCTGTGTACCGCGAGATAAACAGTGCCTTTGTTATGGGGTGATACTTCAATCGTATTGACCTGATTTCCCCGAATTCCCTCCGGCGAAATATTTGTCCAATCTTTCCCGCCATTACGGGTAATATAGACCATACCATCATCACTACCGGTATATATTACCCCATTTTCGTGGGGTGATTCGGCAACATAGGTAATGGTGCAATAGTTTTCGCCTCCTGCACCTTCATTGGTATAAGGACCACCACTTTTTCCCATTTTGCTGGTATCATGA
>JBJTTC010000192.1:0-11472 GCA_046079965.1 Sediminibacterium sp.
CCCGCCTGCTTCAGCGCACTAAACAGTGGCAGATTGGGATTAGGAACATTGTGTTTGCGCAGATAAACTGAATCATGCTGTAAGAACATGGCTGCAGGACCATGTATTACAGCTACTACATGCAGTCGCTCAGGTGAAACACCACCTAAAACATGGAGATTGGCGATGGAAGCAATTTTCTCCAATAATTCGTGTATCTGTTCAGGTTTAGGATTGTCGGTGTTCACTTCCACAACGATGTTATAGGTTTGTCCGGGGTCCGGCTTCTCAACTGTAATTCCGATAGGGTTTACTCCTCCAAAACCTTTAACCAGCGGATACACTTTTTGTGCATGTAAGGAAAACGAAAGCAAGATCGCAAAGAGAAAAAAGGATTGCTTCATGAATCAATATTTTAAACAAGTTACAGCTTTATCATTTTTATTTAGCTCAGTTATTGGCAATGGGATGAATTCGTTCCGGCCATGCTTCCACATATTGTCGTAAAAGAGTTCGAATCATTTCATTTTCGGGATAAGGAGTTAATTTTTGACGCAGGGAATAGAGGGGTTCATCCGGGTGCCATTGAATGGATTGGCTCATGCCGTAGAATTTACCTTTATCTACAAGAATAAGGCCTTCTTGATCCCTAATAACATAACTGGACTGACTTTCTTCCAATTGAAGCAGGGCATTTGACATTTTTATATTGTGATCAGGTTGCTTCGGTAGTGGCGAGGAAGGATTTTTTTCTAAATAACAGAGAAAAGGATGTAATTCGAATTTTCGAGCCAGTTTCCAGAGTGTTCTATGAGCATCGGCCTGAAATCCGAAAGAGCAAACGGGATTGAGGTATTTGCTTTTTTTATCAATGGCGAGGCGAAGGTATCCTGCGGAGTCTGTGTATTTGTAGACGGACCATGCTGCTTCGAATCTTTTTTGGCTTTTATTGAAGGCGGGCCAAAGGCGTTTGATTTCAATGCTTTCAAAAATATTTGCTAACAATTCGGATGCACAAATGGCATGTCCGATGGTATAGATTGACTTGAGCAGTGCCTGCCTTTTTTCAGAAGTGTCTAATCCGGTAAAATGACTGATTACCCTTTTGCGAATCTGTTTGGCCTTCCCAACATAAATAACCTTCCCTTTTTTATCTCTAAAATAGTAGACACCGGGGGATTGGGGTAGTGCATTGATTTGATCAACGGGTAAGTTTGGTGGCAACAGTTGATGTTTACCCTCCCTTCGTAACATTTCTTTGATGATGTTTTCACCGGACTTTTCCAATGCCATGGATAATACGGTGGCTGCTGCTCTTGCATCACCTCCGGCACGGTGGCGATGGGTAATGTGTATGTCCAGCGACTTGGAGAGATGACCAAGTCCGTACTTGGGGAGACCAGGGAATACCTTGCGTGCCAACCGAATGGTACAGAGTTTAGGTGATTGTAAATGGTACCCTGCCAGTTGCAGGAAGTATTTGACAAAGGAGTAATCAAAATTTACATTGTGCGCAACGAAGATGCGGTCACTGAGGAGGTTGAAAATTTTTTCAGCCTGATCATTAAAACCGGGAGCCAATGCTACCATATCATCGGATATTCCCGTCATGTTGGCGATGAAGGGAGGAATGGTTTGTCCGGGATTCAATAGTGTTTCGAAAGTATGTTCAATTTCCTGACCGTTCATACAAACAATGGCGATCTCTGTGATGCCATGTTGTTGAGGGAATCCTCCGGTTGTTTCAATATCGACAACTGCAAACCGCATTCGCTCGAAAAATATTACATACTGCTAAAAATATAATGTGTATAACAAACACATTTAAACTTAGTGGCCTTTGCAAATTAATTATAAGAAAGTCCATTATCTTATTCATAGTAAATATATTTTTTGATTTCAGAGTTGTTATTAACATTATATATTATACAATAATTTCAATTGTCATCCTAATCATTAAAACTTTTTATAGATATTAAAAGTAAACAAAATGAAAACATCGTTGTTGATTTACGATTTGAAACCAAATTGCAGACTTATTAAAAAACAACTGAAACATGAGAAAGCTCCTAATGATTTTCATTGGGTTGTTCGTAGCAATGACTTCGCTCGTTGCCCAAACAAGAGTCATCACCGGTAAGGTGTATGATGAAAAGGGCGCCCCCATCGCCAATGCTTCTGTTCTTGTGAAGGGAACAACAATAGGAACAACCACCAAAGAGGATGGTTCCTTTTCTTTGAATATTCCTGCCAGCGCAAAAGAACTGGTCATTGCCTCAGTCAATTATGCCAGGCAGGAAATTCTAATTACAACCTCTAATACGTATGCAGCCCGTTTAAAAGCGACCAGTGATGATTTGGAGGAAGTAGTTGTAACCGGCTATCAGCAAAGCAAAAGAAAAGAGGTAAATGCTGCTGTAAGTACGATTTCAGCTAAACAAATTCAAAACATTCCAGTTACCTCTGTGGACCGTTTGTTACAAGGTCGTGCTGCAGGTGTGCAGGTCAATGCCACAAACGGTATTCCGGGTGGTCCAGTGAACATTCTTATCCGCGGTGCCGGATCAATCAATGCTGGAAATGCCCCGCTATTTGTAGTGGATGGTGTTCAAATTAATGGAACGACCACCAACATTCAGACTCAAACAAACCCGATTGCATTTTTGAATCCCAACGATATTGAGACATTTGACATCTTAAAAGATGCTGCTGCTACCTCTATCTATGGTGCGCGAGGTGGTAATGGTGTTGTATTGATTACCACCAAGAAAGGTAAAGCGGGAAGGAATGAGGTGAACTTCAACATCCAATTAGGTTCTACATCACCTCTTAAATACTTTGACATTCTAAATATTT
The DNA here is from genome assembly GCA_046079965.1 of Sediminibacterium sp. Taxonomy (GTDB): domain Bacteria; phylum Bacteroidota; class Bacteroidia; order Chitinophagales; family Chitinophagaceae; genus Sediminibacterium. The sequence continues at coordinate 2,836 of JBJTTC010000192.1, forward strand.
CAGAAATTACTCAGTCTAGAATTGAGGCACTACAAAATTCCAATCCCCGTGCTACAACTGCGGCAGTGAGAGCTTCCGCTCTTGCTGGCTTGGGTATCGCGGGAACTGCAACCGATGCAGACATAGCCAATTTAAGAAATTATGATTGGCAGCGTGAAGGTCTTACCAACGGAAGTCTTCAGCAGTTTGAAGCCTCTCTACGTGGTGGTAATGAGAAAACTACTTATTACATTTCCGGTTCTTATAACAATACTGATGCAATCGTTTTCCCTGTAAACTTCAAGCGAGGAACCTTGCTCACTTCTTTGACTCACAAAGTCTCTAAGAAAATATCTATTGAGACAAGTATCAGCTTGAGTACGATTCGTCAGAATGCTCCATTTGGAGGCGCTGTTGGTGGTGCATTTCTGGGTAATATAGCTTTTGCCGGAGCAACCATATTACCACACAATCCAATTCGTAATGCCGATGGTAGTTGGTATGGTCTTCCCGGATCGGGACAGGCAGTTGCGGGTATTCTTAGTTTCAACCCGATGGCGGTTAATGCTTTTAATACGAATAAACAAGTTACCAATCAATTGGTAGGTAACTTTGCGATCAATTATGAAATCCTGAAAGGGTTGCGTTATACCGGTAAAGTTGGTATCGATTACCGCCTTGTTCAAACAGAATTTTATGGAGATCCTCGTTTGGATGAATATCTAAATAGAAGGGGTTTTGGCTCAGTTAACTCTGACTGGAATACCAACTTCCTTACGTTCCATACATTGAATTATTCCAAGACATTCAATAACAAACATACTATCAATGCTTTAGCAGGAACTGAGTACAGAAGCGATTTGCAAGAGCGAATTGGTGCCTCCGCAGAAGGTTTTCCGACTCCTGATTTTAGGACGATTAACTCAGCAGCAACCCCACTGAGTTCTACCGGTTTTTGGACAGGCAATAAAATCTTTTCAATTTTTGGTCGCCTGGGATATGAATTTGATAGACGTTATAGTGTAATTTTCTCTGTTCGTCGTGATGGTTCTTCCAGATTTGGTTCCAACAATCGTTTTGCAACCTTCCCGTCCGTTCAGGTAGGTTGGAATGTAACGAATGAAAAATTCATGGAACGCTCAAGTAATTGGTTAAGTAATTTGAAACTTCGCTACTCCTGGGGTCAGTCTGGTAACGACCAGATCGGTAACTTCGATGCGCTCGGATTATTCGGGGGCGGTCGTCAATACAGTGGTACCCCCGGTATTTTCTACAGTCAATTGGCCAGTCCGACACTCCGATGGGAGTCCAGAACAGAGAACAACTTTGGTATTGATTTGGGATTGTTTAAAGATCGTATCACAGCTAGTGTAGATATTTACAAGCGTGTAAACGATCGGTTGTTGTTAGGCCGCTCTCTCTACCAAACAACTGGTTTTACCTCTTTCACAGATAACGTAGGTGAAGTAATCAATGAAGGAATAGAAGCTAATCTTGGTATCAAATTAATTGATAAGACTTTCAAGTGGAGAACAAACTTCATATTCGCATACAATAAGAACTATATCTCCAAATTATATGATAATCTTGAAGTACTTCCTGGAAACAATGCAATTCGTGTTGGAGCTCCTCTGGGATCTTTCTTTGTGGGCAATTATGCCGGGGTTAATCCGGCAACTGGGCGTGCCATGTGGTACAAGGCAGATGGTAGTCTTACTTACAACGTACTGATACCAGCCGATCAACGCTTGTCTGGCCAAACTATTCCTGTCTACAGTGGTGGTTTCGAGAACGTTTTCTCTCATAAAAATTGGGAATTAACATTGTTATTCAACTATGAATATGGCCGCACGGTAAGTGACGGACAGGTTAACTTCATGTCTGAGATCGGTGGTCGTGCTTTCAACTCTTTAAGAGAAATCTACGAAGCACGATGGAGAACTCCCGGTCAAATTACCAGTGTTCCAAGACCATTCAACGGTAATACAGATTTTGCCAGTACAGGTCGCTTTACAGGGCAACGCTATTTATTCAAAGCAGATTATATCCGTTTAAGAACAATGATGCTTGCCTACAATTTGTCAGAATATGTGAAAAAAGCAAAACTCTCACTTTTGCGCATCTATTTCCAGGGCAACAATTTGTTCACGTATGATGATTATCCCGGATACGATCCTGAATTCGTGGGTCCTGCAACGGGTATCGTTCCTCAAAATAAAAATTTAACCGTAGGCCTGCAAGTAGGTTTCTAAACCAAGAAAATAATATATTATGAAAACTATTGTAAATAAAATAACCTTTTTTGCTGCTACACTCGGCTTTTTTATAGTTGGTTGTTCAGACAAAGATTTGTCGGTACAACCCAGGCAGTCTATTTCATCTGAAACCGCACTTACCTCCGTCAACAGTGTCGATGCAGCTGTTATTGGTGTTTATGCGACATTGAAGTCTAGAGTCCTTTATGGGCGTGATTTCATGCTTTATGGAGATGTGATGGCGGACAACGCTGTTGCAACCAATAAAAGTGGTCGTCTGGTGGGAGAAGGCCGGAACAACAATGGTGCACATTTTGTCAACTGGGGAACAGCATATAGCGCCATCAATGACTGCAACCTAGTTTTGAATGCCATTCCCAAAATCAGTGCAGCTTCACAAACCCTCAGAGATAGATGGGAAGGCGAAATGCGATTTATCCGCGCTCTTCTTTACCATGACTTGATGCGTGTCTATGCATATTCTCCAACATACATAGTAACAGCCTCTGACAGAGGTGGAGTGGTTCTCCGCTCGACTGCAGTGGATAATAAAGATACTGCAGCTAACTTCAAACCTGCTCGTGCCTCTATTGCGGAATGCTATAATTTTATCATCAATGACCTTACTATCTCTTCAGCCAAATTAGCAACTACAGCAAGAGCTGGTGCACCACATTTTGCTACACGTGCAGCTGCCCAAGCACTTCTGGCCCGTGTTCAGCTATACAATGGCAATTGGGCTGCAGCAAGCACTGCTGCCACCAATGCTTTGACTGGGGGTGTAGGTACACTTACTACTGCAGCAAACCACGTTGCAGGATGGAGAGCAACGACCCATCCTGAATCTATATTCGAAGTTCGGTTTGCTATTGCAGCTGAGAGCTTAGGTGTAAATGAAGCATTGCAAACATCTTGTACGTCAATGGGCGCTATTGGTTCTCCATTTACCAACGGTGGATGGGGAGATTGTGCTCCGAATTTACTAACCTTAAATGCCCTCGGTATTTCTGGTGTTCCCTCCAGCCTCTCAATTTCAAATGCAATTGCACTTCCTACCCTGACAAGGAGTACCGATGTTCGGAATCTTCTTTATGAATGGGGTGGACAACCCACCAATCCTAGATTCATAGAATGCACCAAATACTTTCAAAAAAGTGGTTTTCTAAATACAGATAATGTACCCGTTATTCGCCATGCGGAAGTATTGCTGATAAGAGCCGAGGCTAACTTACGTTTGAATAATGAAGCTGAAGCCCTCAATGATATCAATACTCTCCGTGTGAATAGAGGACTTACCCCTGTTACTCTTACCGGTAATTCAATTTTGGAAGAAATACTGAATCAACGGCTTGTTGAGCTGAATATGGAAGGGCATCGCTTCCACGATCTAAAACGCCTTGGCAGAGATATAGTAAAAGATCCAAGCGTTGGATTCGTATTTGCCATCACTGACTTCCGGGTTCTTGCTCAAATACCAAACGGAGAATTGATAGGCAATCCCAACATGCAACAAAATGTTGGTTATTAATTAAATGCGTAAACACACATAAGATGAAAAAGATAATAATCAAAACAATGCTCCTTTTTGCAGCCGTATTTGGTTTCTCTGGCTGTATCAAACAGGAGAATTACGTAATTAAGGATTTACAAGTTGAGTTCGATGCCGCCTCTTGGAATGCACGAGGAGCCGGTGTTACCTACCCAATTCTTAACCGTGTTCCGCCCTATGGAATGCCTTTTGCTACGACTGACCCATTAATCACAAGAACTAGTGGAACCATCCGTTTTCGTGTTAACTTAATTGGTGCACAACAATCAACTCAACAAACACTGAATTATAGTGTAATAACAAGTGCATCTACAGCAGTTTCAGGAACACATTTCACAATTCCGGGAACAATTGTTATTCCTCCCAATAGTAGTTTTGGAGAAGCAGTAATAAATATTCTGAATCCGGGAGTATCTAGTGCAACCCCTGTTCTGTTGGTTTTAGAAGTAACGGGTAACAGCCTGATAAAACCAGCTACAGAATTGAATAAAATTGGAATACAAATCAGTCAACTGTAAGTCTGATAAAGGATAAAATTAAATGTTCTTTTTCTACAAAGACCACTATCTTCATAGTGGTCTTTTTTTATACCTTTTTAATCATTCATCCTACGAAGTAACTTTTAAATTTACCAACAATGAGATTCATTTTTTTTTATTTAATTGTTTTCCTATTTCTTAATTCATCACACTCTAGCGGACAGGGGTTTCTTGCAGATGCAATTAACCCCGGAAGAGTTTACCGCGAACTGAAATGGGACAATATAATCGGTTCCGGACTTTTATTCGAAGACTGGCACAAAGCAAGAATAAAACTGGTCAAAGGAAAACTCATCACTGGTGTTATGGTCAACTTTGATGTCTATGAACACAAGGCACTCTACCTCAACAATAATGAATCATTTGAGTTTGTAGATCAACTAGAATACATCGAAACAGATTATGACCAACCCGAGGAAAGAAAACTTTTCATGAATGGATTCATATCCAACCAATTCAAACCCAACACATTTGTTCAGGTATTGAATGAAGGGAAATATGTCCTCCTCAAATATGTTAGAAAAGTACTGGTAGATACAAAATCATATGGCAGTGGCAACAACGATAATAAATCAATTGAAATGCAATCTTTCTATTTCATATCCAATAATTTTTCAGCCAACCCTATTAAATTATCCAAATCTGCACTTGAAGAATTGGCTGGTAGCAAAAAAAAGGAACTTACTGCCTTCCTAACTTCCAACAATCTGTCCCCAAAAAAGGAAGCTGATTTCATTAAGGCATTGAAATTTTGTAATGATTTTCTAAATAATTGAATATCAGCATGTTAAAATACATTTTTACTGCCAATTATTTAATTATTGGATTTCCATCAAAATATGTAATAACTTTACTACGTTAAATACTAACTAAGGTGTCGTTGTAACAAATAATTTGAATTTCCGTTACAATGATTATCCATAATAAAATTGGTATGAAAAAAATTATTCTCGCCGTTTTTGTAGTCATTGCATTTGGCTCTTGCCGAGAGAATGCCTGTTTAAAATATGTAAAAATGAGTGGAAAAGCCGTCCAGAATTCCCTCTCTGTTACCGGTCAAACAGGAAAGGAACTCGCAATTCCTCGCCAGAAGGGGTTGCCCACTGCTGATTTATCGCTTTTACATCCCATGGAATCAGGAGTTGATCGCCTAACCCGTTGAGGTTAAGGTGACACTGTTCATTTTCCTTATTTTTGCTCCCGGGATGAATCACTTTTTGGTCAATTTTCTTTGATCCTTCCTTCTTTTAGTTATTTGTCCCCTTATCATTATGGAAATCAGCAAAAACTTTCTTCCGGCGGAAGCCGAGAGCAAATGGTATGAACACTGGATAAATAAAGGATATTTTTCCAGTAAACCCGATGGTCGTCCCTCCTATTCAGTTGTGATTCCTCCACCCAATGTGACCGGCGTCTTGCACATGGGTCATTGCCTGAACAATACCATTCAAGATATTCTGGTTCGCCACGCACGCATGTCCGGTTTCAACGCCTGCTGGGTTCCCGGTACCGATCACGCCTCCATTGCGACTGAAGCAAAAGTGGTGGCCATGTTACGCGAAAGAGGCATAGCCAAATCTTCCCTCAATAGAGAAGAGTTCCTGACCTTTGCCTGGGAATGGAAAGAAAAATATGGAGGTATCATCCTGCAACAGTTGAAAAAAATGGGGTGCAGTCTGGATTGGAACCGTACATCCTTCACCATGGATTATGCCTATTACCAATCAGTTATCAGCGTATTCGTTGATCTGTATCGAAAAGGACATATCTACCGGGGGAAGCGCATGATCAACTGGGATGTGAAAGCCCAAACTGCACTCAGCGATGAGGAAGTAATCTACCGGGAAGTCAACAGCAAATTGTATCACCTGAATTATCGAATAGAAGGTGATGATGAAGCCGCCAAAATAGGAATTACCATTGCCACGGTTCGACCCGAAACCATTTTGGGAGACACTGCTATTTGTGTACATCCTGAAGACCCCAGGTACCGGCACTTGATTGGACGAACAGCACTTGTTCCCCTCATCAACCGACAAATACCCATCATTGCGGATAACTATGTAACACAAGATTTTGGTACCGGTGCATTGAAAGTTACCCCGGCACATGACATGAATGACTACCAGCTGGGAATTAAGTACAAACTGGATGTAATTGATACGATGAATGACGATGGTACCTTATCGGATGCAGCCATTTTATTTGTAGGCGAAGACAGACTGGAGGTGAGAAAGAAAATCATTCCACAACTGGAGGCAGCCGGACATCTGGTAAAGACAGAGTCCTATGTTAATCAAGTCGGCTTCAGCGAAAGAACAGATGCAATGGTTGAGCCCAGACTCAGCATGCAATGGTGGGTAAGCATGAAGCAATTGGCTGCCCCGGCATTAGAGGCAGTAATGCAGGATGATATACATTTTCATCCTACAAAATTCAAAAATCTCTATCGCCATTGGATGGAGAACATCAAAGACTGGTGCATCAGCAGACAGCTGTGGTGGGGACATAGAATTCCGGCTTTTTATGCACCGGATGGTTCCTTTGCTGTGGCAAGCACTGCCCAAGAAGCCCTTGGATTGTTGCAAAAAGAACAACCCAATTTAACCATAGAAGATATCAGACAGGACGAAGGTTGTCTGGATACCTGGTTTTCGAGCTGGTTATGGCCATTTGAGGTATTCAAAGGTCTTTCTCATCCGGGCAATGCAGAAGTGAAATACTACTATCCAACCAGTACCTTGGTGACAGCTCCGGAAATTATTTTCTTCTGGGTGGCAAGGATGATCATGGCGGGGTATGAATACATGGGTAACCTTCCTTTCAAAGATGTTTACTTCACAGGCATCGTCCGCGACAAGCAGGGAAGGAAAATGAGCAAGAGTCTGGGTAACTCGCCCGACTTGCTGGGCTTAATCGATCAATATGGTGCAGATGCTGTTCGTTTCGGCATCATGATTGCTTCACCTGCAGGCAATGATATTTTATTCGATGAGGCAGGTCTTGAGCAAGGACGACATTTCAATAACAAACTTTGGAATGCTATGCGATTGGTTCGTAGTTGGGAGGAACGAATTAGTTCGAACAACGCCCAGTTAGCAGAAACAGATTTCGCCGTTGATTGGTTTTCAGAAAGATTGTTGCAAACCAAGTCTGATGTATCGCTCATGATGCAACAATTCAGACTAAGTGAAGCCCTGAAAACCATCTATTCATTGATCTGGGATGACTTCTGCAGTTGGTACCTGGAATGGGTGAAACCCGGAATGGATCAACCCGTATCTAGAGAGGTCTATGAAAAGACTATTGGCTTTTTCGAGGAACTGCTTCATCTGCTACACCCATTCATGCCTTTCATTACAGAGGAAATTTTTCATCTCCTCCGGTCACAGACTATTGATCTTTGCATCAAACAGTTCTCACCTCTTAGGGAAGCCAACAAGGAAGTATTGGATGCAGGCGGTTTATTACAAAATCTCATAACAGCACTCAGGGATGCCAGAAATAAACACCAGATCAAACCCAAGACACAAGTAGATTTATACATTCAATCTCCACAGCAAAAAAAGTACAATCAGATCAGTTTCCTTTTATCAAAACAAATCAATGTCAAATCTTTGTCTTTTGTAGAGGAACCTGTTGCTAAAAGCATTGTGGTAGCAATCGAACAAGATCGATTCTATTTAAGTGCCGGCGAAATGAGCAATACCGGTCTGCAAAAAGAAGGTTTATTGAAGGACTTGCAACACCAGCAACAATTTCTGGAGCAGGTACAAAGAAAACTTCAAAACGAAAAATTTGTTAGCAATGCCAATAAAGAAGTGATTGAATTGGAAAGAAAAAAAGAATCAGATACACTATCCAGGATTGCCACCATAGAAAGTGCTTTGAAGGAATTGACCCATGGATAGCAAGCAAATTACTTTTCAGTATAATATTTTGAATCCACTCATTGCTGTCGTTTTCATTGCAACTTCCTTGCTGAATCCTTACCAGGTGTTAGCACAGGGTGCAGGGGACTATTCCATGCTCACTTCTATCAATTCCAGGTATCCAAACAATCCTGTTTACAAAACCTTCTCATCCGCTGCCTACCCGGTAGCATTTAGTTTGCCAATTGGTATAATGGCAATATCACTCGTTACCGATCACAGTGAGGGACAAAAAGTGAGTTATGAGCTTTTTGGCGGACTGCTAATATCGGCAGCATCTGCCGGATTGGTGAAGGAAATAGTCAATCGTCCCCGACCTTATGAACGATACAATGATATCTATCCTGATAGCTATGATCCGGGAAATTCTTTCCCATCCGGGC
>JBJTTC010000193.1:0-4807 GCA_046079965.1 Sediminibacterium sp.
CGGAGACGATAATCGAGCCAAAGACCAAAGACTGTTACGGTCTTTTGCTAAAGGTCTTTAGTCTTTGGTAAGAATCTCATATCGTTCTAGTTAATCAAACCAAAGACCAATTGCCAAAGACCAAAGACCCTGGTCAAAGACTTGTTTATCCTTCCTGCATAAAAGGATACCTATAATCCGTCGGAGGATCAAAAGTCTCTTTGATCGTCCTGGCACTCAACCAACGATAAAGATTCAGCTGACTGCCGGCCTTATCATTCGTGCCGGATGCACGTGCCCCACCAAAAGGTTGTTGTCCCACCACAGCACCGGTGGGCTTGTCATTGATATAAAAATTACCGGCACTGTCCCTCAGTGCACGCGTTGCTTTTTCAATCGCTGCACGGTCCCTAGCAATCACCGAACCGGTGAGTGCATAAGGGGAAGTGCTATCTACCAATTGAAGAGCACGATCGAATTCACCCGCAGGGTAAACATATAAGGTAAGTACCGGACCGAAAATTTCTTCACACATCGTCAGTGACCGCGGATCTTTGGACTCAATCAGTGTAGGAGCAATAAAGTATCCTTTTCTCTTACTAAAAGTTCCCCCCGCCAGAATCGTATTCTTTTTATTTTTCGCAGCACGCTTGATATAGGAAGTAATGCTGTCGAATGCTTTTTCATCGATTACTGCATTGATGAAATGACTGAAATCTTCCACCGTACCCATCTTCATACTTTCAATGGCAACTACCAGTTTCTTTTTAATCTCTGCCGCCAGATTGCTGGGAATATATGCACGGGAGGCAGCAGAACATTTTTGTCCCTGAAATTCAAAAGCACCTCTTGCCAATGCAGTAACCACTGCATCCACATCAGCACTTTCATGTACCAACACAAAATCTTTTCCGCCTGTTTCCCCTACGATACGAGGGTAAGACTTATAGCGAGGCAGGTTTTCTGCCATAGTCTTCCACATCTGGTTGAAGACTCCCGTTGATCCGGTAAAATGAACCCCGGCAAACATAGGATGGGTAAAGCAGGTTTGTCCGATTGTCGGACCATCCACATAAACCAAATTAATAACACCTGCGGGAAGTCCTGCTTCCTGTAATATTTTCATCAAAAGCTGTGCAGAATAAATCTGCGTATTGGCAGGCTTCCATACCACCACATTGCCACAAAGGGCTGCAGAAGTCGGTAAGTTACCGCCGATGGCTGTAAAATTAAAAGGGGTAATCGCCAGTACAAATCCTTCCAGCGGTCGCCATTCCGTGCGGTTATGGATGCCGGGGGCAGACACTGGTTGTTGTTTGTAAATTTCGTTGAGAAAATAAACATTGAAGCGGAGGAAGTCGATCAGTTCACAGGCGCTGTCAATCTCTGCCTGGTAGGCATTCTTGCTTTGTCCGAGCATGGTAGCAGCATTCATTTGATAGCGGTACTTTCCTGCTAAAAGTTCGGCGGCCTTTAAGAATATATGGGCCCTCGATTCCCAACTCATGTCAGACCAGCTGCTGCGTGCTTTGAGGGCAGCATCAATGGCCTGCTGCGCATGTTGTGCAGTTCCCACGTGAAACTGTCCGAGGGTATGACTCAATTCGTGGGGTGGCTGTATGGTTCTTGTATTGCCCGTGCGAATAGCTTTGCCTCCGATGTACATCGGAATGTCCAGGGATTTCTTTTTCAGATCAGCGAGTGCTTTTTTTAGTGCAGCCCTTTCAGGAGACCCGGGTGCATACGATTTAACAGGTTCATTCGCCGGGGCCGGATAAGAAAATATTCCCGTACTCATAATAGTAGATTTGTGCGCAAAGTTAGGGCTATTTCATGGATGGATAATCTGCCGGAAGAACATGATTCTGACAGGAATGAATTAAATTGCCCGCATGGCGATTATCCTCTTTGATCCGCTGGACAGGAACAGACTGCTACCACTGACTGCTACCCGTGCTATCGCTCATTTTCGGTCGGGTATCCTTACTCAACAAGAAAGATGGGAACTACGTACCGGTGAAAAAGTATTCGTCGCCACTGCGGCTTATCTGCGGTGCCTGTATGAGCCCATACCGGAGGGAGAACATACATGGATAGATGCCAGTGTTTATCCCGACACCGCTACCATTGATGCCGTGAATAATTTGCCCTCGGGTGCCGCCCTGCGTTCGGATGGAAGTATCTGGGCTGGCAGAATGATGGCTGATCAGGATTCAATACATACACTGCTGCAAGAACAAAAGAATTTTCTGGTAACAGAACATACCGTGAGTAAGTTGATGCATCCCTGGGAACTGATCAGCAGAAACAGACAACAATTGGTGGAAGATGTTGAAATAATAACAGCCGGTAGATTATCAGGACCGATTCCCGCGCAGGTTCACTGCACGCATCCTGAAAAAATATTTATTGAACCGGGAGCTGATATTGCGCCCTGTTATCTCAATGCAACAGAGGGTCCCATTTACATCGGTCGAAATGCGACCATCTTGGAAGGCGCAGCCATTCGCGGTCCATTCGCCATGTGTGAAGGTGCGGTGGTAAAAATGCAAAGCAGTATTTATGGTGCCACCACTCTAGGTCCTTACTGCGTAGGAGGTGGTGAAATCAAGAATGCATTGATGATGGGCTATTCCAACAAAGCTCACCATGGTTATCTCGGGGATGCAGTGATAGGGGAGTGGTGCAATCTGGGTGCGGGTGCTACCAATAGCAATGTGAAAAATACTGCCGGGACAGTCAATGTATGGGATTTTCATACCAGGCAATACCTGCCTGTCGGACAAAAATGTGGGGTGATTATGGGTGATTATTGCACTGTTTCCATTCAGGCAGCGATGAATACCGGAAGCATGTACGGAGTTTGTTGTAATATTTTTGGTAACGGACTCCTACCAACAATTGTAGAACCCTGCAGTTGGGGAGTTACAGGCACAAGGTATGAGCTACCTAAAGCAATTGCCTCTATTAGTAATTGGAAACAGATGAAAGGCCGGAGTTTCACTGCTGAGGAAATGTCCATCCTGGAATATATATTTGCGCATCTTTAATACGAACAAACGTTAATTGCAAATAATTCTAATAAAAGTATCGTAGATAAATTTACAAATAATTTTTACTTGAAATCAAATAAAATTTTATTTACTCTCTTTGTCTTAATTTTTCTTTCCTTCACTTGTATAAAATCTGGTACGGATTTTACAGGAACCTGGGAGGTTGAAACAGAGAAATTAACTTTCACACTACATTTAAAGCATGTAAATAATAAAATAACCGGAAATCACTGTTCAGTAATGCAGAAGGGTGATAAAATTGATTGTGTACTTGATGAGACCGACCAATCTATATTCGGAAATGTTGAGAATCAATCTTATGTTATTGTAAGATTTGAAAGTCAGTTTTGCTCAAAATCTGGGACTGCAAAAATTACAAAACTAGATGCTAATACAATTGATTGGCAAATTATATCGAGACCCAATGGGGAGTATCACATACCAGATCATATTGTCTTGAAAAAAGAGAAATAAAAATCAATAATAAAAGTCCATACTTATTCTCATGCGAAAACAAATAGCCGCCGCCAACTGGAAAATGAACCTTAGCTTTTCTCAGGCACAAGCATTGCTCACTGAATTAAAATCTGAACAATTTGACCTGACGGATCACCGCTCCGTTGTATTGGCAGTGCCGGCACCTTATCTGCACTTGGCAGCAGATGCCTGCAAGGATGTAAATGGTTTCAATATTGCAGCGCAGAATTGTTATGCGCAGAAAAGCGGCGCATTCACCGGCGAGACTTCTGTCGAAATGTTGACATCATTGGATGTACACCAGGTAATTATCGGACACTCCGAGCGCCGTGAAATCTTTGGAGAAGACAATGCGCTATTGGCTAAAAAGGTTGACATAGCATTGGAATTTGGTGTGACGCCTATCTTTTGTTGCGGAGAGCCCTTACCCGTTCGCGAGGCAGGCACGCAAAATGAATTTGTTGCAGCGCAATTGAAAGCTTCTTTGTATCAGCTCAGTGCTGAGCAAATGAGTAAAGTGGTGATTGCTTATGAACCTATCTGGGCCATTGGAACTGGCAAGACAGCTAGCAGTCAGCAAGCGCAGGAGATGCATGCTTTCATCCGCGCACAATTAGCCGCGCAATACGGAGAAGCACTGGCCGACAGTGTTTCTATTTTATATGGTGGAAGTGTAAAAGCAGCGAATGCTGTTGAAATTTTCCAGCAGCCGGATGTCGATGGCGGACTGGTAGGAGGGGCCTCGCTGGTTGCAAAAGAGTTTGCAGCCATTATTCGGGCGCTGAAATAGTTGTACTGCCTGCTTACTTTCAAATTCACATCCCCCAACAATCTGCAAGGATTAACCCACATACACCTATCTTTGCAGCCGTATGAAACACATTAGGAATTTTTGTATCATAGCACACATCGACCACGGTAAAAGTACACTGGCAGACCGGCTGCTCGAACATACCAAGACCATCGGTGAACGGGATATGATGAACCAGGTACTCGACGACATGGATCTCGAGCGGGAAAAAGGCATCACCATCAAAAGCCACGCGATTCAAATTGACTATACGTACAAAGGTCAACCCTATACACTTAATCTCATTGACACACCCGGACATGTGGACTTTAGCTATGAAGTGAGCCGGGCACTCGCTGCCTGTGAAGGAGCTTTACTCCTCGTAGATGCCTCACAGGGCATTCAGGCACAAACCATCAGCAACCTGTACCTCGCCATTGATAACAACCTCGAGATCATTCCAGTTATCAATAAGATCGATATGGAAGGAGCTAAAATTCCGGAGGTA
>JBJTTC010000194.1:0-7252 GCA_046079965.1 Sediminibacterium sp.
CTGAGAAAGTAACTCCCGTATTGAAAAGTGCCCGCAATGAAAGAGAGAACCTCCAATCTTTCTTCAATATTGCGGTTTCGGTGGACTGTGTCATATTCGGGTATGACAAGAATGAGCTATTTGTATTGTTGCGCGAGTCTGAACTCGAGGAGTACCAGGGGCTATACTCACTGATGGGTGATCTGGTGCGCCCCAACGAAGATCTGACCGAGGCTTCCTACCGAATCTTATTTGAAAGAACTGGCTTGCAGCATGTGTACATGGAGCAGGTACATACTTTTGGTAAAGTAGATCGGCACCCGACAGGTCGTGTAATTACTACGGCGTATTTCTGTTTGGTCAACATGCAAGACCAGCAGCTGGCCATTGCCGGCAGAGATGTAGATTGGTATCCAGTTCGCAAAATAAAGCAACTCGCGTTTGACCACCAGGAGATTCTGCAGCTTTGTATCCGGCAACTGCAAGAGCGGGTCATGGAACGCCCCATTATTTTTCATTTGTTGCCTCAACGGTTTTCGCTGCGGGAATTGCAATCTGTTTACGAGGCCATTTTAGGGGTGGAATTGGATAGAAGAAATTTCCGCAAGCGCATAGCCCTAAAAGACTGGATTAAAGACACGAAGTCCCTTGAAAAAGAGGTCAGCCACCGCCCCGGTAAACTTTACCAGGTTAAATCCTGCTACCTCAATACTACCCAGTCCTACCAATAGAAGAGTCGATTTTCACTGATTACTCCACATGGTAAAAAAAATGTCAAAGAAATATTTGGCACAGTATGAAAAATTCATAGGTTGTGTGTTATATACACAATAAAATGTGTCTTTGATACATATTATATACGTATCAGGTAATTAATTCGAACCAAAAAACAATTGCTTATGTCATTGTTGAAAAAGGGCAGAACAGGCCTTTATTTGTTCCTATTGCTGTTGGCACAAACCAGTTTTGCGCAAAACAGGGTAGTCAATGGACGCGTAACCGATGCCGCTGGTGCGCCGGTTGCGGGAGCCACCGTTTCGGCCAAGGGCAGCAGCCAGGGTGTCATTACCAATGATGCCGGACGCTTTTCCATTTCAGTTGCTTCTACTACCAGTGCTTTGGTAGTTTCTTCCACTGGTTTTGCTGCCCGTGAGGTAGCCATAACAGGATCGGGAGATGTCAATGTTCAATTGACTTCAGTTGCTGATAACCTGGGGGAAGTAGTAGTGGTTGCCTATGGTACCCGCAAAAAATCGGACCTCACCGGTGCGGTGACTTCTATTGGTCCAAAAGAATTTCAGAAGGGTAATAGAGCCATCGACTCGATTATATAAATAGGTAAGGATTTTAATCTGTAGTAATTTCTAGTGTCTCCCGATAACGGTCAAATCATTACAAAAAATTTACCTTTTGGTAACAGCTAAAAATGGGATGTTGCGGATATTTATAATTCTCAATAGCCACAACATGACTTGGATTGATGATATCATTAAAGACATCCGGCACCTATTCTTTCTGAAACAGAACATCATTCGGCAGCCCCTTCAAAAAATCGAATTGGTGGTAGAAGTGAGTTTTGAAACCTTTGTACAAGTTTGTTTTACTGATGCCACCGGCAAATACAGGATCAAGGAATTCACCGGGAAAAACTGGAGTACAGAATTATTGCTGTTCGATGAAAGAGAAATAATGTTCAGTGTCTTTGTTAATAACCATTTGCTTAAGAAAGACCAATACATCATTTTGACCAAAAAAATCAATGATGAGATATCCGCCAGGCAAAAGATTGAATTAAGTAACACACAGCTGTATGAAGGGTGGTTTAGGTTAAATGACCGCAGAATTGATTAATTTAGTCTTGTATATTTTATTGACCTTATCATTTGATCTCTTCTTTTGCTTTTAAATAGCAACCCTATTTCATGGGCATAAAAAAAATATATTTTTCTCTTCTTGGCGCATTGCTCCTTCACACAGCGGTTCAATCACAAGTCTGCCTGCAAATAGATTCCTTGATTGAACAACAAATAAAGCAGCAGCAAATTTCCGGGGGAGTAGCATTCATCTATCATCAAGATAAAGTCATACTAAAGAAGTCTTATGGATGGGCTGATCCGGGCCGAACGATTTCTATGAAGGAAAATTCTATTTTCCGGATTGCGTCGAATACAAAAATAATTGTTTCTGTTGCTGTTTTGCAGCTGGTAGAAAAGGGGTTGGTCTTTTTAGATGATCCAATAGAAAAATATATTCCCTCTTTTGCCAATCAAAAAGTGTTAGAATCAAAGTCTGATACTTTTTTATTGGTTCAGAAAAAGCGTTCCGTCACCATCAGAGACCTGCTTTCACATCAATCCGGTATTGCTTCTGCCGATGAATATCCCAAACAGCGGTCACTTTTTGCCCAATATGGTTTGACCAATTCGCTTTCCCCCACATATGCAACATTAGAAGAGGAAGTAATTCAAATTGCTTCGATGCCCCTCATGCACCAGCCGGGTGAACGATTCAGTTATGGATTAAGTACCAATGTTCTGGGCAGACTGATTGAACTGGTATCAGGATTATCATTAGATACTTATTTGAGGAAAAATGTTTTCAGACCTCTTGGCATGAAGGATACTTACTTTTATCTGCCGGAAAACAAGTCCGCACGATTGGTTAAGATGGCATTTAGGAATGCACAAAATCAATTGGAGGAGTTTTCTAGTCCCTCATTTAATATCAATTACCCATTATTAGCAAATAGCAGGTATTATTCAGCGATTGGCGGACTTGTATCTACGGTTTCTGATTTGGGAAATTTTCTTGTTTGTCTTTTACAGGAGGGCGAGTTTTCCGGAAAGAGGATTATTGGTAGGGAAATACTAGAGCAATTCTGGACCAATCAATTGGGAACTAAGACCTTTATTTTCGGCGGAACACCATCAGTCAACAATTTTGGATTGGGTGTAGGATTGACTACGAAGGCGGGACAAAGAACGAATGGTGCATCAGAAGGTAGTTTTTTCTGGGGAGGAGCATTCAATACTGCCTATATGGTTGACCGGAAAAGAAAGCTCATCACTATATTTTTCTTTCAACGCACACCTTTTGTTTTGCCCTGGTTTCTTTCACAGTTGGAAAGAACTGCTATTCAGTGTGTTGATCAAATGATGAATTGAGCACCTGTCAGTTGCTAATTATTTTGAATGTCTGCTCATATCTTTTTGAGAATATCTTTTGCTGCGAGGATGAAAATACTCCCACGAGTGCAGGTATTCCTGGTAACAGGGAATACGTTGTAAAGAGGATGCTTGCAGCGGCCCACTGACGCCAACCCCATCCCAATTCCATAGGGTGCCACTTGCTGCATCCCGAATTCCATTTTCCACCCGCATCAACTGAAGTGATTTTTCTCCCAACTTAGTTTCATAAGCATGAAAAGAAGTGGAATCATTTTCTATTACAATTATTAGTGGTAGTTCGGGAAGTGAATCGATGATCTGTTTGTATTGTAACAACTCATTCCAATCATAACAGCGGGCTGCAGTTGCAGTGCTGATGCCGAGTACCCATGATTTTGCCTGCCAGGATAAGCTATCTCTTTTGGTAAGCTGACTTTTAGATTTGCCGGCTTCATAGGCAGCCATTTTATTGATAGGCTCCTGATAATTGCTGTCCGGTTGTAAAATCAATGTATTGGGATGTGCTCTTTTCCATGCACCCAAAGCCACTTGTCGAGAAGGAATTTCGGCAAGTTGTTGACCCTTTAAAGAGCCCGCAATACATTCTCCTGTAGATTGTCGCCACCAGCTTTTCGTAGTTGCATCTTCCAGCATGGCATTGAAATGATCCATCCCCACCAGACGAAAGGTTTCAACACGATCGTTGACTACCGGACTATACACTCTGCCGGTGCGGCAAACGGTACAATAAGTTACCATGAGGTGTGTGTCGCCAATGGTGTCCCTCACCTGGTGATGATAACCAATTTGCTGAATGGGGTAGGCGCGCGCATTGCCGTTGATTTCTACTCCTATAACTAACTTCTCATCACCTACCTGGTTTTTATCGGTTGGTACCATTCGAACCACCTGAGGTTGGTAAAACATTTTATCAGCTTCCATCTTGAAATTAAAAAGAAAGCCGACTGCTCCATACGCAATCAGTAAAAGGACGGCAAAAATTTTATTTTTTGTTGTGCCAGTGCGAAATAATTCTAACAGCGGAAAGGAAATGATTAACCAGCCAATGATTCTGATGATATGCTGGTTGTTCCCCAGCCAGTAGGCAAGATTGATCGAGTTCATTTGTTGGCTGCCCGGCAGGGGCATGATCAGATAAACGCGAAGGAATTCGAAAATGATGAGCAATGTAATTCCCGTATATACTATTGTCTTTTTCATACAGCAATATACGAAATGCGTTTTTCCAGACGCACACTACGCACTCAAACTGATTTTTCAAGTTCTAACTGGCCTTTTAGTAAGCTTAATCGTATTTACGTTCGAATCTCCACCGAAAAAGATATGCTGAGATTAATGATTTTACTTCCTCCGAAAAGTCGCTCATGCGATATCAGTGTATGGGTATGAAGAAAGGGACTAGAGACATCGGCTTGATGCATAAACTACGGTTTAAATCCGTTGTTGTAGTATGTGTCGAGGCTACGTCTCTTTACAGAGGGCAGTATTTAAATCCAGCTTTGTATAAAAATTATGGAGTTGATACATTATCCAAAACATGGTTTAGTTATTATGTAGGCATCTTCTCCCCAGAAACATTTATCGCCCAGTTCATTTATTGCTAACACGGACACTAAAGGCACCTTTCTCAACAGCATTGCTTACATCGCTACATTTAATTATTGGTATATTTATTGGTGCCATAGACACTAACGGTCCCTGTGTTTTAGTTAGAGAAAACAGTCTTACTTTATTGTTTTCTTTGAACTGAATGTAAGAATAACTGCTATCTATTCCGGTTATTTGCATGATTTTGATTTTTTGCTGAGCTTTATTGATGACATCATATTCAGCATAAGATTTTAATATGCCTCCGGCGCTACCATAATCCAATTTTTTCATTGCGGCTATAGTATATTTCTCCAATATACCATCTGCCTCATTGGAAATGAGTATTTCTTTTTTTGAAATTTTTACTTTGTAATTGACGCTGCATACCATTCTAATTTCCCCAACGCTGCATACCATTCTAATTTCCCCAATAGGTAGAGAAGTAGATTGGTCAGCAGGTGGATTCAAAGTTGAAGGGTAGACAAAAAATTCAATGGGCATGGTTAGTTCCTCTACTACTTTTATTACTGTATAGCCATTGTCGGGGTCGGCTTTTATTTCTTTCTTTTCAGATTTTGTGTCGCAAGCGATAACCAGGAAGACAGCTATGCTCAAGAGGAGTAGATTTTTCATGGGTATATTTTTAAGCAGGATGATTGATTTCTACCTACAATTTAGCCTTTAATATCCAAATAGCATTTCAACTTCTTCCCAAAAGTTGCTCACGCGACATCGCTGCATAGGTATGAAGAAGGGTTCTAGAGCCAGCGGCCAGATGCATCAACAACGAACAACGGATTTTAATCCGTTGTTGTAGTATGTGTCGAGGCTTCGCCTCTTTCTGCAGCTCCGCGTTTGAAACTTTGCTTTGTAAAAAGAATTCCGGGGTAGAAAAAGGCCAGTGTGATACGCCTTTGGCGCACAAGGTTTGAGTGTGAAGAGCCAGTGTGAGTGTGAGACCGAGTGTGAAAAGCCAATGTGAGTTTGAGGAAGAGTGTGCTCCGACGCTTCGGTTGAAAATTAGTCACACTCACTCCCAAACTCACTCCCTTCCTTGTGGGCCCACCAGGGCATGATCCTGGGACCCCCTGATTATGAGTCAGGTGCTCTAACCAACTGAGCTATAGGCCCGGCTCGGCAGTCATCAACTACCGGCGAACAGCAAAAATAACTAAAAGCGACTAATTTTCACTCCACACTTTAAACTGTGGTCCGCCTTTGGCGGAATGATACGCCTTTGGCGCACAGGTCCTGGGACTGGCTATTTTTAAATATAGCCAGTGTGGGTTTGAGGAGATTTTCTTCCTTCGCACTCCAGCTCACCCTCACTCTGCCCTTCGTGGTACGCCTTTGGCGCACAAGGTTTGAGTGTGAGTGTGAGGAGATTTTCTTCCTTCACACTCACGCTCACCCTCACTCTGTAACAAACACCCCCTGATTATAAGGGTTTCTGGTGGTTTTCCCTACCTTTTCATTTATTGGTAATCAATAGGATACTAGATTGAAATAGATTTATATTGCTCATATTTCACCTCTTTTAACCCGTTTTTAGTGAAAACCTGGCCCGGAACCTGGCCGGGATTTAATACCTAAAAACGCCTTAATTTAAGTAATTTTATAGCCAATTCCGAATATGAATATTGCACCAGT
Source organism: Sediminibacterium sp. (assembly GCA_046079965.1). Classification (GTDB taxonomy): domain Bacteria; phylum Bacteroidota; class Bacteroidia; order Chitinophagales; family Chitinophagaceae; genus Sediminibacterium. Next base: position 6,408 of record JBJTTC010000194.1, read on the forward strand.
TTTTCATAAAGTACCACTTAAGTCATTGGATGAAAAAATGAATGATTTGAATTATTGGTTAGCGCAACCTTTGGTAAAAAGGCTTGAAGCGGTGACATTTTTAATATCACAAACTGTAGATCTTACAACTACTAGAATGGATAAAACGTATGTAGTAAGAAGAAAATTGAAAGCATGACATTGGCCCAAGATTTTGAAGACTTTGTTAAGCTCCTTAATAAACACCAGGTTGATTATATGGTGGTTGGTGGATACGCACTAGCATTTCATGGTAAACCAAGACACACAGGTGATTTAGATATTTGGATTAATAGTTCAGAAACAAATGCAGAAAAATTAGTAATTGCCATAAAAGAATTTGGATTAGCAAGTTTAGGATTAACAAAATCTGATTTTACGCAAGAGGGTTATGTTACACAAATAGGATACCCACCACTTAGAATTGATATTCTGAATACCATTGATGGTGTAAAATTTGAAGATGCTTTTCCAAATAAATTACTAGTAGATGTAAATGGGATTGAAGTAAAGTATATAGGTTTAAAAGAATTCATAGAGAACAAAACTGCGTCAGGCAGAATTCAGGATATTGCTGATTTGAAAGAGATTAAGAATATTACTAAGCAGTAATTTATATCTTTCAAAAACAATTTTTGCAAAAATTAGAATTACAAAATGGGTAAGTCAGTTTTGATAACTGGAACAAGTCAAGGCATTGGACATGCTTTAGCTAAATTATTACTTATTAATGGTTATAAGGTTATTGGAACTAATACAACAGGTATTGATAATATTAATGAAAGTAATTACAAATCTTTCGCATTAGACCTTTCCAATTTAGATTC
>JBJTTC010000195.1:0-6998 GCA_046079965.1 Sediminibacterium sp.
CTGTCCACTCGCCCCCTAGCTCATTATGACTTTTTAGCCGCTCTATTAAATTTGCTGTAAAACCGGTATAGTGTTTCTCTGCTATATCAGAGTACAATACATAAACGATAAAGGACATAACACAACTTATTAAACCCCCAAAATAACCCGAGTGCTTGGACGAATCACCTCTAAATAAAAATCAGGTGAATTATTTGCGTTAAATACCCAATAAACACGGCAAATGATACAGGAAATACAGCGGTATTATCGACCTAGTAATAACTATAATAATAAAGCCTGCCATTTTCATGACAGGCTTTGTAGCGAGATCGGGATTTGAACCCGAGACCTCAGGGTTATGAATCCTGTGCTCTAACCAACTGAGCTACCTCGCCCTATCCGATTTAATGGGCAGCAAAGATAACGATTTCAGGAAAATCTGTCGCCCTAAAAGGCCAAAAGTTGACTCAACTGTTTACCTAATTCCCCACCGGAAGGTAACGTGGCCCGCTCGAGATTCATGCTGAGAGGAACTGCAGGTAAATCAAGTGCCCCTACTACCTCTACCGGGGCATCCAGATAACAATAACAGCTTCGGGTAATTCTATGGGCCAAGGCCTCAGTAAATGAATTATTCCGGGGTTCCTCCGTAACAATCAATACCTTACCATGTCTTTTCACCAATTCGAAAACTGCCTCCTCATCCAAAGGATGCAATGTACGCAAGTCAAGAATTTCAATCATCCCGGGGGATTTGGCTGCCACTTGCAATGACCAATGTACCCCCATCCCATATGTAATCACCCCGATTGTCATACCACGCTCTAACATAACAGGATCAGCCTGCAAAACAATTCTTGCCTCTCCCAACGGTATGATGTAATCTGAACCAGGCTCCACTGTATTTGCTTGCTCTACTCCATTCTCTTTACCACCGGCAATTCTTCTGTGTTCTAACATTATCACCGGATTAGGATCCAGGAATGCAGCTTTTAACAAGCCTTTCATATCTGCTGCATTTGAGGGATACACTACCTTAATTCCCTTAATGGATAATAACGTGGATTCAATACTACCGCTGTTGTATGGACCATTGCCTTCATTTGCACCAACCGGTACACGCAACAACATCTGTACAGGAAACTTTCCATTGGTCAGGTAACAAGATTTAGAAATCTGATTCACCAACTGATTGAGTCCGGCATATATAAAATCAGCACATTGTATTTCTACCATTGGCTTCATGCCCAAAGCACTCATACCTGCTGTTGAGCCAATGATAAAAGATTCATCTACTCCACTATTACCCACTCTCTCCTGTCCGAATTTCTCAACCCATCTATCTATCCAACCCACTTTGCCCCCCAGACGGCTGACCGAATGCTGCCCATACACCAATGATTCCGGATATGCCGTCATCAACTCTTCCATACCAAGCATTGCCGCCTCCTCCATGGTTACTTCTCTTCCCCGCAGGGGCTCCCGAATACCCATCTCTTCTGTAATAGGTGTTTCTGCAAAAACATGCTCTTTAACAGAAGCCGGATCGGGATCCTCTGAATGCAGTGCCCTGGAAAAATCATGTTCAACTCTTTTTTTGACCGCTTGCTCAATTTGAACAATGTCTTCCTCTGCAACACCGGAATCAATCAATAAATTCCTTAAAATCTCAACAGGATCCAGCTGAAACCTTTCTTTGATATTTTTCTGGTACCGATCTGATCCCCTTTTTAAATCATAAGACTGAAATCCTTCCTGTGAAATGATTGCATGAACCAATACTGGCTTCCGCTGGATTCGCGCAACCTGTGTAGCCCTATACAAAGTAATGTAGCTCTCAGCAAAATTACTGCCATCGCATTTCAGCCTTTCCAAACCCTTACCAATACAAGACCAATCATACGAACCATTGATCGCCTGATCTTCTTTTAGTAAAAGGGCATTATGAATGTTGTCTTGAATAAGGTAAACAACAGGTAACTGCTGCTGAGCCGCCAACAACAATGCCTCACTTAGCTCACCTTCAGTGGGAGATACATCGCCCAAAGAACAAACCACAATAGGTAACTGACCATCATTTGTTTTCCGCAATTTCATACTACCGGTTTCCTCGGCAATGCGCAAACCCTGCGCTAATCCAGTTGCAGGTATTGCCTGCATACCAGCAGCATTGGTTTGATGAAGAATCGATGGCCTGCCCGGGTCTTTGCTGCTTGGATGAGAATAATATGTTCTGCCGCCGGAAAAAGGATCGTTTTTCTTACCCAACAATTGTAACATCAATTCATAGGGAGTAAAACCCAATGACAACAATAAACTATCATCCCGGTAACATGCACTTAGCCAATCGCATGACTGTAGCTGAAGTCCGATGGCAATCTGAATTGCCTCATGGCCACGTGATGTGGCAAACATATACTTACAATCTGAATGCCGGACCGCAAACGTTTCAGACATGGTTCGTGCAGTCACCATCATCTGATACGCATCCAGCAAAGTTGTTAGGTTCAGCATGCCATGTGGAGGATTATTTTGCATGGATTTTTAAAGTAAAAACAGATTGATCTTCCAAAAAGCCTTCCAATTCATCGCCTACCACACATGGACCTACACCGGCCGGAGTTCCTGTAAAGACGAGATCTCCGGGCTCCAAAGAAAAGTAAACAGAGATATGTGCCAACAGATTCTCAAAAGAAAAAATCATTAATCCGGTATCACCTTGCTGAACCATCTCTCCATTTTTTTTCATCGCAAATTGAATATTTCCGCTCCGCATCGGATGCCACTTGCCAATAACAGCTGACTGGTTCCAGGCTTTTGCCTTCTCCCAGGGAAGTCCTTTCGACTTCAATGTCGATTGAAGATCCCTCGCAGTAAAATCTATCCCCACCGTGATGGCGTCCACCAACTTAAGAGAGTCTTTAGCCTCTACCTCTCGCCCGTGCTGACCTATACGCAAAACCAACTCCGCTTCATAATGTAAATCCCGGGTAAAAGAGGGGTATTTGAACGTCGTTCCCGGCTGCAACAAAGCCGTTGCCGGTTTCATGAATATCACAGGATCTTCAGGGACTTCATTTCCTAGCTCCCTGGCATGTGCAGCATAGTTCCTCCCTACACAAATAATTTTCATACAATGGCTTTAGGTATGGGCATGACAAAGCCCTTTCAGAGTAGAACGACCTGAGCATTAAAAAATTGTATCCGGATAAGGGTAAAAAGGGAAGGGTGGGTAACTTGATTATCCAACGATTGGCTATCAACAAAAGGATACTTTGCTAGGGCATGGGTGCACCGTCTTCCGACTTGAATTCCATGCGATTGGCCATATTCATGGTGTACGACAATCCTGCTAAAGCAAAGGAAACAATTACCTCACAACAATACTTTGTCTTGGCTTTAACTATGGGCAGCTCTTCGGGCAGCCAGTTGCCCAATACAAATTCCACTTGCCTTCCCTTGGGAAAATCATTCCCTAAGCCAAAACGCAACTTGGGATACTTGTCTGTACCCAATATCTGTTGAATATCTTTAAGTCCGTTATGACCTGCGCCTGATCCCGATCCACGCAACCTGATTTTACTCAAAGGCAATGCAAGGTCATCGACAATGGTGAGGGTTTGCTCGACAGGAATACTTTCTTTTTCCATCCAAAAACGAAAGGCTTGCCCGCTAAGGTTCATGAAGGTGGTAGGACAAATACAAATGAATTCCCTTCCCTTTACCTTAACGCTTGCTACTTTGGCATATTTGCCGATTGTGAAACTACCTTCATGCAAAGTGACAAATGATTCCACTACATCAAAACCGATGTTGTGCCGGGTGTGGCTATATTCCAGTCCCGGATTACCAAGACCTACAATAAGAAAGCGCTGCATGGAGATATATATCCAATAAAAGTACATGTTTTCATGCAAGGATAAGACAGGTTCGTAAGCAAAAAAAACTGCAGGTCGTTGCCAACCTGCAGTACAAAAAAATGAATTACAAATACTATTTCTTGGCTGCGGCGGGAGCTTTTGCGGCAGCTGCCGGTGCTGCAGCTGGTGCAGCCGCAGCTATGGGAGCAGCAGCTTCCTCTTGCTTCAACTGACGTGTCAATACTACAGAGGCAATGGGAATGCGAGGTGAATTCAGAATCTCCATGCCTGATTCTTTCACGTCTTCGACCCGAATGTTTCCATTCAGATCAAGATTAGAAATATCTACAGCAATGAATTCCTTCAAATCCTTAGGAAGTGCTTTTACTTTCAGGGATTTGATTTTTGTAATCAGCTTTCCACCTCCTTTAACTCCAATAGATGTTCCGGTGAATTTGAGAGGAATTGTTGCCACGACTTTTTTGTCGTCCACCAGCTCTAATAAGTCCACATGCATTAGTGCGTCAGAAACCTTGTCGAATTGCAAGTCTTTCAAAATGCAGCGGTAATTTTTACCGTCAACTGTTACTGCGGCCGTTTGGAATTCACCGGTGTAAACCAAAGGCTTAAAAGCCCTTGCAGGAGCAAAAAAACTAATCTCCTGCGCACCCCCGTAAATTACACCTGGCACGTTTTCCTGAGAGCGAATCTGGCGGGCGGCTTTTTTGCCATGCTCGGTCCTCAGGTGACCTTCGATTGTAATTGTTTTCATAAAAAAATTTAGTTAAAAATGATTCCATTCCTAATAGATTATGAAGTCTATTTAAGTTTGGGACAGCAAAGTTAAGAAAAAACCGAGGAAAAAATAGGAAAAAGTGGGTTATTTCTCCCTTCCCCGAAGCTGGGAATGGATGAATAGACTGGTGATGCTCTTATTTTCGTAAGCATTCCGGATAGCGATGGCAAACAAGTCTGCCACGCTGATAACCTTGATCTTGGGAGAATTTTTCTTCAATGGGATGGTATCACACACCACCAGTTCTTCCAAAACACTGCTTTCAATGTTCTCGTAGGCCTTCCCACTCAAGACCGGATGAGTGATCATGGCTCTCACACTTCTTGCCCCTTTTTCTTTGAGCAGTCCGGCTGCTTTGGCAAGGGTTCCACCGGTATCGCAGATATCATCTACCAGCACTACGTCGCGGTCTGCCACATCGCCGATTACAACCATACTTGCAATTTCATTGGCTCGTTTTCTGTGCTTATCACAGATGACCATTTCTGCATTAAAGTAACTGGCAATTTCCCTAACACGGTTGGTGCTGCCCACATCCGGAGCTGCGAAAGCAAGGTTGGGCAAACGCAATTGATCAATGTAAGGAATAAAAATGGCTGAGCTGTCAAGGTGATCCACCGGAACATCGAAAAAACCCTGAATCTGAGGAGCGTGAAGGTCCATGGTAATCACCCTGTCTGCACCGGCTGCTTCCAGCAACGTGGCAATCAGTTTGGCACCAATGGCCACCCTTGGCTTGTCCTTCCTATCCTGCCGGGCGTACCCGTAATAGGGAACAACAGCCACCACTCGGTAAGCACTTGCTCTTTTTGCCGCATCAATCATGAGTAAGAGTTGCATCAGGTTGTCGGTGGGAGAACAGGTACTCTGCACCAGAAAAACATAATCACCGCGGATGCTTTCCAAAAAGATGGGTTGACATTCGCCGTCACTGAAATGCTGGATATTGATTTTGCCGAGGGTACCACCAAAACGTTGGGCAATTTTTTCAGCCAATTGTTGTGAACCGGTCCCCGAAAAAATTTTGACGGAAGGATTCATAAAACCGTGGATATGAGCGAAGATAGATATTCACAGAGGAATAACTATATTGACTTAATTACAATTTGTTCACATGAGAAAATTATCGATCAGGGAATGGGCTAAGGAAGACCGACCCCGCGAAAAGTTGATGCTCCATGGGCCGCAACAGCTCAGCATTGCAGAGTTATTGTCTATTCTTATTCAAAATGGAACAAGGAATCAGTCAGCCCTGGATGTAGCAAAAAATCTGCTGCTATATGCTCACAACAACATCAATACTTTGGCAAGTATGAGTGTGCCTGAACTGGTGAATGGAAAAATAGCCGGATTAGGTCCGGCCAAAGCGGTAACGATAGCGGCTGCCATGGAATTGGGAGTTAGAAGAAAAGCTGCCGGACATTTTCGGGTAAAAATTCAAAGCAGCAGGGATGTTGCCGATTATTTACAAGCACAACTGGAGCATAGAAAACAGGAAGTATTTGCAGTCGTTTATCTCAATCGGGGAAACCGCATTTTGTCCCTGGAAACCATCAGCATCGGAGGTCTTACCGGAACGGTGGCAGATCCGCGTATTATATTAAAAAAGGCGTTGGAGCAGGACGCTACTTCAATTGTACTTTGCCACAATCACCCCAGTGGCAATCTCTCCCCTAGCCGGGCAGATGAGCAACTTACCCAAAAAATTAAACAGGCGGCAGCGCTGATGGACATACAGGTACTGGATCACATCATTGTGAGTCAGGAAGGATACTTCAGTTTTGCCGATGAAGGAATGATCTAGATCATGCTTGACCGGTCAACCCCCCAAAATTCATGGGTATTTCGATTTGTTCGAGATCTTTGATTTGACCATTGCTGGCCTCAAACCGACCGATGTTTTCCTGCAATGCCTTCATGAAACGTTTGGCATGCATGGGTGTAAAGATCACCCGTGATTTCACTTTGCTCTTGGGTGTTCCGGGCATGATGCTCACAAAATCGATAACAAATTCGGCATCACTGTGGGTAATGATGGCAAGATTAGCATAGCTTCCCTCTGCTACTTCTTCTGATATCTCAATGTTGAGTTGGTTGGCAGGTTGATTTTCCATTCAATAAATATTCGTGCGAAGTTACTTATTTCCCGCTCTTTAGCCAATCGAATCATCTTTCGGCCTGGAGCCGTATAGAATTTCAGAGATCAGTAAAGCCCATTTGAAAAATAATCAACTAAGGGAGCATTGATCAACAATAAAATAACTATGTAATAAGATATGTATGACTAAAATTTGATTGCTGGTTGGAAGCTGAAAAGATAGACCTGATTTGAAATGGATGGAATGTTACTTGACTCTGAG
>JBJTTC010000196.1:0-2766 GCA_046079965.1 Sediminibacterium sp.
TAGGCCTCCCGGAAAGGAACCCCCTGTTGTACAAGGCGATTTACCTCTTCAACGCTGAAAATAAATTGGTATTTATCTTCCTCCAAAATGTTTTCCCGGACCTGAATATTGGAGAGCATCATCCCCAGCATTTGCAAACAATCTTTTACTGTTTGGAAGGCAGGAAACAGATGTTCTTTTAACAATTGCAAATCGCGGTGATAACCTGAGGGCAAATTTGTGGTCAGCACCGTGATTTCATTGGGTAAGGCACGCAATCTATTTCCATGCGCACGAATCAACTCAAAAACATCAGGATTTTTTTTATGTGGCATGATGCTGGAACCAGTTGTAAGTTCTGATGGGAAAGAGATAAAATCAAACTGTTGGTTCAGAAACAGACAGGCATCCATGCTCATTTTTGCCATGGTATCTGCGAGGTTGGCGATGGCTGCAGCAACAATGCGTTCAGTCTTACCACGACCCATCTGCGCATACACAACATTATAATTAAGGGTATCAAATCCAAGTAATTGCGTGGTCATTGTTCTGTTGATGGGGAAAGAAGATCCAAAGCCGGCGGCAGACCCCAGTGGATTTTTATTCACGACACGATACGCGGCTTCGAGGGTGACCAGATCATCTACCAAACTCTCTGCATATGCTCCGAACCAAAGACCGAAAGAAGATGGCATGGCGAGCTGAAGGTGAGTATATCCCGGTAAGAGATGGTGCTGATAACGTTCACTTTGTTGTTGTAAAAGCTCAAACAAGGAAGATGTTGCCTGTACAATTGCTTCTAACTCACTGCGCATGAATAAGCGTATATCGAGCAACACCTGGTCATTCCTGCTTCTGGCAGCATGAATTTTTTTCCCTACATCACCCAACCGTTGGGTGAGCAAAATTTCTATATAAGAATGGATGTCCTCTACCTCCGCGGGTAACTTTAGTTGCTCTCTTTGTAATTCCTTGAAGATAGTGCGCAATTCATTGGTCAAAGTAATCCCTTCTGCCTCACTCAATAATTGAATAGATGTCAGCATTTGCAGATGGGCAATAGAACCCAAAACATCGAATGGTGCCAGAAAAATATCCAGGTCTCTGTCACGCCCCACCGTAAATGTCTCTACCGCAGCTGCTGTCTTAGTTGAATTTTTTTTCCATAGCTTCATATAACCTGATTGAGTATTTGAATATATGTGTTGATTCCATCTTCGATATCGTGGATGTAAACAAATTCATCAGACATGTGGCTGCGCATAGAATCACCGGGGCCCATCTTGAGGGTAGGAAATGGCATCAATGCTTTATCGGATGTGGTGGGAGAGCCATAACAACTCTTCCCCATTTGAATCCCTGCCTGAACGAGTGGATGGTGAGTGGAGATGGAGGTTGATCTCAAACGGAGTGACCTGGGAACAACTTCACCTTTGACATGTGATGAAATCACCGACAGTACTTCTTCAGGGGAATACAATTCATTGATGCGAACATCCACCACGAGCTTACAAGCAGCAGGAACAATATTGTGTGCCTTGTTGTCTGTTTCTATAACGGTAACGCTCATCTGCACCGGTCCGAGCAATTCAGATATCTTTTCAAACTGATAATTCTTACACCATTCAATATCGGCAAGTGCTTTGTAGATAGCATTCTCTCCTTCATTGCGTGCCGCATGTCCTGCCCTGCCTTTTATTTCTATGTCCAACACCATGAGTCCTCTCTCGGCGATGGCCAGGTCCAGACGAGTAGGTTCTCCCACGATTCCGGCAGCAATAGGTGGCAATAATGGTAACAAAGATTTGATACCGTCTTTCCCTGATATTTCTTCTTCTGCAGTAGCAGCAAACAGCAAGTTATATTTCAAACCCTTCTTCTCATAAAAATGGAGAAAAGTAATAAGGAGTGCAACCAGAGAAGCGCCGGCATCATTGCTGCCCAGGCCATATATTTTCCCATCAGCCACTTGTCCATCAAAGGGATCTCTGGTATACCCTGAATTGGGTTTTACCGTGTCGTGGTGGGAATTCAATAAAATGGTAGGCAGGGAAGTATCGTACTGCTGATTCAAAGCCCATACATTGTTCAAATGTCGTTGCATCTGCACCTCTTTCCCGGATAAAAACTGTGCAATTAATTCTGCCGTTGCTTGCTCCTGCCTGCTAAAAGACGGAGTTCGAATGAGCGATTGAAGTAAGCCAATTGATTCCTGTATGATTGTATCGTCTACGATATTACTCATGGGTCATGGTTGTTCCTGCTTTGCCGGCAAGCAATTGGTTTAATTGAGTGGCGTCGCCAATGATCACCTTTTCTACACCTTTTGTGAGTGTTTGAAATGCATTTTCCAATTTGGGCAGCATGCCGCCGGTGATGATTTGATCAGCCAATAACTGTTGATATAGCTGATTGTTGATTGCATGAATCACGGAAGAAGAATCGTGTATGTTTTGCAACACACCTCCATGCTCAAAAGCGTAAACCAGTTCAACCTGGTACTTATCAGCGAGAGCGGCAGCAAACGTTGCAGCAATGGTGTCTGCATTGGTATTCAATAGTTGTCCCAATGTGTCGCAGGTAATGGGTGCAATAACAGGTAGGAGTCCGTTGGATAACAAAGTCTGCAGAAAATCCACATTCACAGCATCAATATCGCCAACCCATCCGTAATCAATGGTGGGGTGTTTTCTTTGGTGTGCCCTGATCAGTTGTCCATCAGCACCGGTAAGTCCGATCGATTGGGCGCCCTTTGCGTTCAACGTAGCTACCAGATTTTTATTGATG
>JBJTTC010000197.1:0-96461 GCA_046079965.1 Sediminibacterium sp.
GATACCGGGTCTGTCTCCATGAATGTGAAACTTATTTATCTTTTCATAAATCCTTTTTCATACAATCGTATATAGCTATTTAACTTCTGTAGCTCTTTATTGATGGAATCTACTTTACAAACATCGGGGTTGAACTTACCACCCAACCATTCTAGCATAGAAATGAATTCGGGATGGCGGGGATTTTTTAACACTTCCAGCATTTCTTTGTAACCATGAATCCCACCACAATCTTCAGGCGGACATGCATTTTTCCCCTCAATCAAAAAAGGGAGTCCAACTATTTGTGGAGCATGGGTAATCGCTATTAACTCAATTTCATGTTCCCAATAATCTCCATAGTCATATAGATAATCAATTTTTTGTCCAATTTCCGTTAATACATCTTCCAACATATAATTTTTTCCTTCAGCTAGTTTTATTTCCCCATCATCATAGCCATCACTTTCCAGAAGTCGCAAATCTCCAATATTTAAATTCTTATAATCGAAATGATAGAGATGATAGTTTTTCCAGCTTAAAACTATCTGTATGATGTGGTGGAGCAAATAAAGTGAGCTTTCTGACGAAACATTTACTGTTCTGAAAATTTGAGGTTCAATATTATTGATGGAAATTTTTAAAGTATAAGTAGCCATTATTTATTGTTTATACAACATATTGATTAGATAATCAAAAATTAATTTTATTTAATTGCTTTTACCATATATCCAAAACAAAGTAGATCTTCCGATCCGCTATCTTTTTTACTGGCAAGCGAAAGAAAAATCAGTAATGGAATAGAGAAAAACTGGATTAGCCTTCCCATCAACTTGCTTGAATACATGTTACTTACTACATAGCTTCTTCTTAACTCCTGTGCAACGAAAGAGTACCATGTACCATTGCTTTCAATCAAAATGTTGTTATAACCCATTGAATTTAAATGGTGTTGATACCAATATTTATTGTATCCACAAAAATGATAAGGTGCAAAATGTGTTAGGCTACAAAAAGGGGCAGTTATTAGCATAACACCACCTGGCTTTAATAATCTATTGAATTCTTTTAGTGCTGAAATGGCATCCGGGATATGTTCGAATACTTCTGTACAAAGAATAGCATCTATTGATTCATCTGGAAGAGGAATATCTGTTATGTCTGATACAATATCCAATTTACTATTATCCCATTTCCCCATCTGTAAACCCTTTCCATCGCCCGCTCCATCATAATTTCCAAAGTCTTGTGCAATATAATTTAAGTGAGTGCAGTATTTTTTAAATCTTAACTCTCCAGCTCCTGCATCTAATAGTTTTATTCCTTTTGGAAGTGCCTGTAAATTATCAATCACCCATTTTGACCTTACCGCATCATTATCGGTCCCGATTCTAGTTGTCAGGAGTTCTTTAACAAATTTCATTAAGTTTTTTTAAACTTTGGGTAACTTTAATTCATTCCTTCCTAATAACATCATCAACCCCACCATCCCCGCTAACGCAATCACACCCCCCAGCAACAACCCCATCCACCATTTCCACTCATTCTTCTTCAAAGGCATTTCGGGCCTATCTACCACCTGCACAGTAGGTGTCTCCTGAATCAGCGCCGTCTTACTGATCTCTAAGTTTTTGACAATCTCCGCAAAAACAGTACCCTGTAAATATTTGTTTCTGGTATTGATCTCTGCATCTACTTTTGGCGAAGCATAGGCCGGATTGGCATCCAGCAAACGCTGCGTAGCTTCTGCTGTTGCATAGGTTTTAGTATCGAGTACTATACCCAGACTGTCAGCACGTTTTTGTAACCTGTCAATATTAGCTTTGAGCCGCTTGGTTTTGGTATCTATATAAAAATCGGTTGTCACTTTTAACAATCGCTCACACAATTGCTGGCTGAGAAATTCATTGCGCGTGGTCGCTTCCAATGCAAAAAATCCTAGTTTCCTATCTGTCTTGGTAATAAATAATTCCTTTTCCAGCAAACGTTGTATGATGGTTTGTAAAAGACTATCGGTGAGCCGGTCATCACGATTTACTAGAGACGCAAATGAGACATTGTTTCCCCCGGCAATAGAGCGCCATTTTTCTTTCAACCCATAGGCATCCGCATATTGATCTGCTAGGGTTGCCTTCCCATTTGCTGAAGCTGTAAGCAAAGTCTTCTTTAAAAGACTGCGACTCTTGAGCAATTCGAGCACATTGTCTCCCGCCAGCACGCCATTTCCCGCCGTCATTCCCCCTACATCGAATCCGAATTGTCCGGCAAGGACAGAGATCAAAGAGCCACCGGAACTTTTCGCATCTTCCACGACAAATGTCAACCGGGCAGTATAGGTGGTCTTCTTCAATAATGCATAACCTGTTCCCGCCAGCGCACCTGCAACCAACGCAGCGATCAACCAATTGCGTTGTTGCAGCGCCCAGCGTAACCTGCCCAATACTTCCCGAACCAAATCGGTGAATGAGAAGGGGGCATCTTCGCTGTTAAATGGGTCACTATGTAGCTTGTTCTGTTCTGACATGATCTCAGTGTTGTGTCTGTTTATTTGTTGAGCACAGTTACCAGACTGATCAGGGTAGCCAGGGATCCTAACAAGGATGATATTTCCAGCACGCTGAGTCTTTTACCCTGAACCTCGGATTTATCGGGGACAATGATTTTGCTGCCCGGTGTCACTTTTGGATATCGGCGGAAGAAAAGAAAATGATGAATCTTTCTGTTGATACCATTGCTGTACTGTACATAAGATTTGCGCAAATTACCCTTATCTGTAACCCCACCGGCATCTGAGATATAAGTTAAAAACCTGGGGGAATCGTACCGCAAAATTTGTGGATTGAATACGGCACCCTTGACCTCGACAAAAGTTTGTTTTCTGGGAACAAAAATACTGTCATCGGGTTGCAACAAAAATCTTTCGGCACCCGTAACCGAATTTTCAGATAAAACATCTGTCCCTACCCGCAACCCCCCACGGAACACCTGCACATCACCCATAGCAGCATAAGGGGAGAGGCCACCAGAACGTTGTAATAATTCCTGTATGGTTTCATTCCTTTTCTCCAGCGCATAATCTCCTGCATATAACACTTCCCCCCTCACTTTTACCTTGCCCGGATTGCGGTAATTGAGCAACTGCGGAACAAAAACATAGTCCAGCGGGGCAAGGGGTGTTTTTTTATATCTTGCATTGCTGCCGGTAGTATCCCAGGCTACTGTAATCACCTGTATCAGTGTATTGGAAAGGGTATCTGATTTATTGTTCAAAAGGCGGGAGATTTCAACCTTATGGGTAGCCGCATCAAAAGAAAATCCACCTGCCATCAAAATGGCATCTTCCAGTGTAAGGCCTTCCCGATAAGGGATGTTTACCGGTTGGTTCACATTGCCGGCAATCACCACGGTTGGCACATCCCGCAGACTGTCTTTCGATAAAATCGTTATGGAATCTTCTCGCTCCAGAACAATATCAGCCTGCTGTCCATTGATGATGTCTTGCACATGAAATGAAATCAATTGTCCGCCGGTGCCGGCTTGTTGCCGCATCAGGTAACCGCGCTGCAGCAGGGCATCTCTTCTCAATCCATCCGCTTGTTTTATCAATTTCGCAAGGGTTAACCCGGATGTTAATTCATAGTTACCCGGCTTTTGTACGGCACCTTCCAACACTACACGGTTGGAAAAACCGGAACGTATTTTTTCAATGTCAACGAAATCCCCGTTTTTGGGAATGAAATAGGCAAAGTCGGCAGCTGCAACATCTTTTACTCTTTTCTCCTGTTCTCCATTCTGAATCACTTTGGCAGTACCTACCCAGGCAGCTGATTCATAGCCTCCCGCCAGATTCAGGAGGTCTTGCAGGGTTTCTTTTTCCTGCAATTCATAGACCATTGGTCGCTTTACCTGACCGTTCAAGGTGACCCTTTTTCCATAAACGGGAATGCGTATCACATCCTGGTCTTCTAAGCGGATGGTTTTATTCATGATGCCCTTTTGCAGGAAATCATAAAAGTCGATGGTCTCTATTAGCTTGTTGTTGCGAATCAATTCAATTTTGCGTAGCGAGCCATTTTCTGCCGGACCATTTGCCTTGTACAGCACATTGTAAAAGGCCGCGAGGGAAGATACCTGATAAGTACCCGGTATTTCAGCTTCTCCTACCACGGTTACCCGTATGGTCTTAAAATTGGTTATTGTCACCAATACCTGTGTCTTTCCTGCAGCAATTGCCGGATATGCCACTTTCATCTTCGCCTTGATCAGCTTGGTCGCCTCATCAAGGGTGAGCCCGCTTACCTGCAAGGAGCCGGCATAGGGCAGTACAATTTTTCCGTTGGCATTGACAATGGCATCTACCGACGCTTCATTGAGTCCGGTATATTGGATGTTGATTTCATCATCCGGACCCAACACATATTGCTGAGGTGTGGTGAGCCGAACATTGGGTTCAAAACTGATGGCTGCGTTGTTAAAAAAATCAAAGCCATAGTATTGACTGGTTCTTTTGACGGTGGGAACTTCTTTCACCCAGGAACTGTCTTTTGTGAACCCTGCGGTATCTTTTATCAAATCTTCCTTTCTTCCCGATTTACCGCGGGTTTGGATCATCACCAGTCTTTTCTTCAAAGCATTTACCTCCGAGGTTGGAAATCCCCTTCGAACCAATAAATTGATCGCATCTTTTTCCGAAAGTCCGCTTCTTTGTATTTGCTGCCATAGTTCGGTAAGCTGCTGATTTGAGAGGTCATTTACCTTTGCGGAAGATAAGTTGGTCGCGTTGATTGATTGGCTCATAGCGGGCAGGGAGATGCCGACCACCAAAAGCAGTCCCAAGGCACAGAACAAATGTTTGGCATGTAATTTCATTGCAGGAAATTAGTAGGGACAAATATCCACAATTTTCCCTATAAATGGTGGAAATACGGCATTTTGGACTTACAGTCCGAAGCTGAAGCCAATTCCTGCCTCGCGGATCTTGGTGAAGGTGCGGTTCGGTAGGGTCTCTTGCTGTCTATCGTTAAAGAATCCCCAGAGCTGCAGGTTATTGATTAATTCATAGGAGCACCTGAGAGAAAATTCTCTTGTGTTGAAAAGAGGATCAAAAAGAAAGGAAGGTTGTGGCTGTTGAAAATATTGCTGATCAACCGTTCCGGCACCACCCTTGCGGATGTATTGATAATTCAGTTGGCACTTGAGTCGGGGAAGGGGTGTATATCTTGCCCCCACAAAAATGCGATCGAAATTGTTGCCCATCCAGTCACCCATTCCATACCCATGGCTGTTATAGTTTTGCGCCGGAATCAGGTTGTTATAAACGAAAGGATTAACGCGGGTATATTCGGCAGAAAGGGTAAGGTAGGGCAGAAAGACATCGGTAACACTAACACCAAGGTTAAAGCCCAGCTGGTTGCGGCTTTTGTTTCTGTTGAACATCGTGCTGGTTCGTATTTCGTCGATGAACAGGGTGGTATAAAGATGCGTTTTGGGAAGCTGGTTCCGGCTGCTCAACTGGAAAAACAGTTGTCCGTTAGACCCCGCCAGGATATTCCCGCCATTGACTATGTTATCATAGACTTTAAAAAAGTTAACTGGGATCAGGTAACCAACATCGAGTCGGTCACTGTAAACAATCGATTCTCCTGCCGTGAAAATGAGGTGTTTGTTGAATTGAATGCTGATGCTGTGGGTAGCCATGAATTTTGGGATGAACCGAATGCGCTCTCCACCAAAAACTGTATTACCGGTGCCATAGGTTCTGATGGAATCAACCAGATTGGAATGTAACCATAGATTTGAATAGTGAAAGCTGAGCCAGTGGAAGGGACGATAATCCAATCTGATATAAGGGTTGGCAGGTGCTTTATCAGAAAGAACGATTCTGCCGGACTGGCCATAGCCCCACAATTGCTGGTCAATGCCTACTGCTACCGAACCATTTTTAAATGCATAGGATACATTGCCCCTGATGCGGGTATAGTTGATTCGACGAGGATTGTTGGTTGTTTTGAGTACAAAGCCGGTTTGCGGAGTGTATAGTCGGGTACTGTCAAGTCCGGTACCTGCCTCTGTAATATCGTGGTAAGAAAATTGGAAGCCCCATCTTTTACCTCCATAGGCCCAAACATGCACCCCCGAACTGGATTGAAGAAAACTGCCCCTGGTTCCGTTGTTTTGTTCTGCCGTAAAAACGGGCTCAGCCTGGATGAGGGACTCCTTGTTACGAGCAGTGAAGGGGCGCCAGCGCTGGTAGGGATCTTTCCTGAAGCCGAAAACGAAATCTTTAGCAGTGCGGAAAAGAGTGGTATCCATTTCATTGCCATATTCCCGGGCATAAAAGGCCCATTCTTTTTTTTCAACCGGTGAAAGTTGATGCAAATTCCGGCCGAGAGAATCGAGGCAGGAAGCAATGTATTGTCTGCTCAAGGGTCGAATGAGGTCATTGAATTGTATCAATCCCTTTTGAGCCATCCGTTCGAGATAGGGATAGATTTCTTTTTGTGGAGATTCCCATACTACCTGACCCTGTAAAGTCTGATGGGTAAACATCAGGCAGCAAAAAATACATAAGAAAAAGTACGGTACTTTTTTTTTCATCAATAAGCATTTTGGTCACCCCGAAGTATATTGATCACTGTTTGTAAGATGATCTGGCAATCGAGCCAGAAGGTCCAGCGGTGGATATAATACAGGTCGAAATTAATTCTTCTTTGCATGGAACCGGGTTCCTTGGTTTCACCTCGGCAACCGTTGACCTGAGCCCAGCCGGTGATTCCGGGTTTTACCAGGTGGCGGAGCATGTAATTTTCAACAGTATGCATTGACTCAAGGTTCAGGGGGGTGGGGTGAGGGCGGGGTCCAACAACACTCATATTTCCAAGCAATACATTCCAGAACTGGGGAAGCTCGTCCATATTGGTTTTGCGCAGCAGGGAACCCAGCCAGGTTACCCTCGGATCACTTTTTTCGGCCTGTTTGAAATTACCTTCTTCATCTGTATCCGAACTTTCGGCAACCATGGTGCGGAACTTGTAACAGGTAATTTTTTCGTTGTTGTGTCCCCATCTTTCCTGTCGGAAAATAATGGGTCCCCTGGAAGTAATTTTTATTGCCAGTGCAATCAGCGGGAGTAGCCACCATCCCATGAAAAGAAAAAAGCAAACTGAAAAAGCGATGTCAAAACTGCTCTTGAGTAATTTGTTTTCTTTTTTGTCGAGGGGAAGTGACCTCACACTAATGATGGGCAATAATCCAATGTTGTTCACTTGAATATTGGCAGTGGCATATTGATGGAGGTTGGGGATGATTCTGGCTTTGGTGGAATAAAAGTCACAAACTTCCACACAAAATTGAATGGCATCGGCATCGGTGTCGGGGAGGGCGATCACCACTTCGTCAATGCGCTTTTCTTTCAGTAGAATACTTAGGTTATCTACCGGACCCATATAGGGACAGCCATTGAGGAGCTTTTGTTCATTGTCTAAAAATCCAATGCATTTGTAACCGTAGTAATAGTATTTATTGATGGTTTCATAAAAATCTATGCCGGCAGCCGTTGCCCCCACGATGATCACATTGTCGAGAAGTTTTCCCTGAAAGATAGCCGAGTGAACATTTTTTCTAACAATGTACTTGGTCAAGGTTAACATTCCGAACAGCAGGAGGAGAAAATAGGGGAAGAATCCCGGACTGAAGCGAAGGTTATTGCCGAGAAAGAAAGAGGCCGAACTGATCAGGATGGTAAAAAGAACAAGGGTATAAAGTATGAAGATGATCTCTTCGGAATACTTATTCGACCGCCGATCGGCATAGAGGCGAGTAATGGAAGCAGCAATGTACCAGAGTACCAGAGAGAGCAGCACAAACAGGGAGGTCTGTTTGTCTGCCACCACGATGCTTTGTCCCGAGCTCAGCCGGGTAGCCAGCAGGTAGGAAATGCCTACGACCGGCGCATCAATGATGTAGCGAATAACGGTATAGCGGTTATACGGTTTGGCCATAAAAAAGCATGGCTACCTGCCCTGGTTCAGCTCATTTAATACCGCAAGATAAGCATTGGTTACCTCATCCCAATTGTATTTCGTTCCGAGTCCTTCCCTCGACCTTTCCCGCATGTTTTTCAGTTCATTCGGATACGCTTCACCCTGCTGCATCAAAGCTGCAATATTGCCGGCATTGGCGGTGAAAAACAGCCCGTACTTGCCTTCCGTGAGCATCTCCCGGCTAAAGGGGGTATCGATGGCCATTACGGCGCAGCCATACGCAAGGGCTTTCAGTAAAGTGGGGTTGGTACCGCCAAATGCATGGCCGTGGAGGTAGGCAAAAGAATGGTGATACAATTCAGCTAGTTCATCGCTGTCGGTAACATATCCCAAAAAAACGATGTTTTGATTGGCCATGCCCTTTAATTTTTCAGCATAGGCATCTTTGTAGGGGACATCGCCCACTATGACCAATTTTTTTCCTGACCCTGCCTCCAAATAACCTTGTATGAGCAGGTCGGCATTATTATCCGGTATTAGCCGGCCAACAATGAGGTAATAGGATTCCGGTTCAAGTCCGTATTTTCTGATGAGTTCAGGTTTTGAAGGATATCGAAGGTTGGCGCCATAAGCGATTACCCTTGAGTCGGTTTGGAATTCTTTTAGATAAACCCGGCGCATTGCTTCGGCATCTGTTATGATGATTCGATACAAACGCGTTGCCATCCAGGCCGCGCAATAAAAATATTTTGCTCCCAGTCCCTTCCATTTGGGTCTTTCCCATTCAACACCATCTACATTGATGCAGGCAGGTTTTCCGAGGATGCGGGCAATCAGTCCCCATGGACCATTGGCAGCATTCACAGCCAATATTACATCGGTACGGCTGAAGCAGGCATGAACCATCGACAAAAAGGAATGTATGAATTGACTCAGCACTTTTGTTTCCAGTGTAGGAACATAGACCAATTCTATGCCATTCACTTTGTGGGGATAGGTTTGAAACAAATTGCGGTGGCAATAAATTTTTACATGTATGCCTTTTGCCACCAATCTCTCTGCCAATTCTTTGGCGAAAGTTTCATATCCGCTGTACACATAGGGATACCCTCTGGTTCCGATGATTGCTACGGTCATGTAAGAAGGTTGAGCATTTTTTCTTCCCAAACAGCGAGGCTGAATTTTTCCAGCACCCTTTTTCTGCCTGCTTCCCCGGCTTTTTGCAATATTGATTTGTCGAGCCAGGAACTGATGATGGTGGTTGCTCTATTTATGTCATCCGGGGGCATCCAATCTCCGGTCACCCCGGGTTCAATCATTTCCAAAGCGCCGCCAAAATGAGTGGCAATAACTGGTTGGGAAGAAGCCATGGCTTCCAGTATAACTGTGGGGAAGGGATCGGGTTGTTGAGAGGGAAGTAAAAACAAATCGATGGAGCGCAAAACGGCGGGTACATCTTTCCTAAATCCAAGTTGATGAACTACTTCATTCAAATCATGTAATTCGACGAGTTGCTGCATTTCCTTGTAAAGATATTCATAACCGGGAAAGGCATCTCCTGCCATCAGAAAATGCACCTCTGGATATTTTTTGTGCAATTCGCCTGCAATGGATAAGAAATATTTTTGGCCCTTCCAGAAATGTACTCTTCCGACCATCCCAACAACGATGGCATGGGGGGGAATGCCCAAATGTTCCCTCAGATCTTGTTGTTGGTTCAGGTAGGGGTTGTAGTCAATTCCGTTGTGGACAACGATGATTTTTTCTGCAGGTACAACTTTTTCCCATGATTCCTTCACTGCTGAAGAAACTGCTACTATGGTATGAGAATACTGACCCAAAAGCAAGCCAATTATTTTTTTTAGCCAGGCCGGCTGCTCTATGATTTCATGCACATGCCAGATGTGTCGGATGCCACAATTGTTTGCCGCAAAAGCACCTGCCAGTACCCCGGTTGTATTAGAAAAAACCAATTCTATTCCTTCCTCCCTGATGATGTGCTGTAATTTTTTCTTGGCTCTTTGGAGGGTCAACAGGCGGTTGACAATGCCCCCGGGGGTAAAATATTTTCTCCGAAGAATGCCCAATTTTTCGATGATTACTTTGGCTCCGGCTGATTCCAGTAAGGAAACCAGTGGTCCGGGTTCGGAGAGTACCACCAGGGTTGTGTGCCCTTCTCTGTTCAGCAAACGAACGGTGCCGAGAAAAATTTTACTCGCCCCATATTCATCGGAGGAACTATGTAAAAGAAGTATTCTCATGAATGGGTGAGCCGGCTTTTGATGATACGGGCAGGAACTCCCGCCACCACACTATAAGGGGGTACATCCTTACTTACAACACTTCCGGCGGCCACAACGGATCCTTTTCCTATGGTAACCCCTGCGAGAATTATGCTATTGGCAGCTATCCAGCAATCATCCTCAATCACAACTGTTTTTCGTTTTACGCCCTGGCTTTTGATGGTGTCTTCTGTTGAGTCGAAAACATGGTTTTCAGCATAAATGCTTACACGTGGAGAGATCATTACATTTTTACCAATGGAAATCAACCCTGAGCAACCAATGTAACAATAGGGACCAATGTTGGAATGATCGCCAACGCGCAGTCCCTCTCCGGGTTCTCCCCCGTATAAATTTCCGGGGCGGATGATGGCGTATTTGCCGATGGTTACGCGGTTGCCCAAAATAATTTTTTGGGTGGAACGGGCATTGATTTCGGCATAATCTTCAATGATCAGTTCGCGCCCCGCTTCGAGGTAGCCGGCATACCTGATAGAGACCTGTTTGCCCGCCAGCACCAGTCCTGAGGACCTGCCCATGAAGCATTTTTCCCAGAGTCCTCGCAGCACAAAGGGCAGCAGCCGGCACAGGGTAACCAGGCGGTCGTAAGTAGTCATCCGGCTACCCAGTCTTTCGCGGAGTGCCTGTAACATGGGGTTGGGTTTGGGAGCAAGTTACAATTAATGCAAGACCTGATAAAATGGGGGTAAAATTGGCTTTCGGATACCCTATTTCAGGCAAAGTTGCGGGTAGCTTTTTTTGAGGAGGGTTAATTCAAAAAAATCGTTTAGATCAATATATGAGTAAGGGGTCGATGCAGGGATAATAAATGTAAGCAGGTTCGTTTGCTTTTGCATCAGGCCACTTTAACGTAATTGTCTTCCAATTTTACATTAAAATTGATTTCAGCTTTCAGGGCTTTAAATACCCGGATGATGGTATCGATAGTGGCACTGTTCGCACTACTTTCCAGTTTGGAAATTTGTGCTTTTTGAACGCCCACCAGTCGACCGAGTTGTTCCTGTGTTAATTTCCTTTCCTGTCTGGCTGCTTTGATCATTTTTCCCAGTACGTCCATGCGGAGTTCATATTCATATCCCTCCCGCTCCTGCGTTCCGACCTTCCCAATGTACTTATCCTTCATCCCAGCAAGCGAGTATGTCTTAGGTCTCTTTGTTGACATGAGATTATTTTTAGATTTTATTTAAAATATTTTTCTCTTAATCTGATTGCTCTTTGAATTTCATTGACAGGCACTTTGTCGACTTTCTTGATGAAACCATGCGTCGCTATCAGCAAAGTTTCCTTCTTATCAGATTCATCCCAAAATGCTAGTAACCTGATTTGAAGTCCGGAAAAGTTGTTCTGAATTCCCAAATGTCATGTTGTAGTTTCTTAAAAAGGTTAGGGTCATTGGTTTGTTCTGCCAGATCAATATTGTATAAAATTTTTTAATATTTTTTTTCAAGTTGCGCAATGAACTGATTGGCTTCCTCCATAAACATTGTTTCAAAGTATCTCATCAGGCAACGTATGACTTAAACTTATAAAGATAGTAAAGTTTCTAAATATAGAAACATCGTAGTTGATCTTTTTTCCACCTCATCATTTTCCCTCTCCATTTCCCTGAAAGACGCTGCTCGAATTCCCCCTCCTTGCCGTATGGATGATTTATAGTAAAATTGTGCTCATTTTCAATTGAAACAAGTAAATGAAAAAGGCATTGATTTGTGGTGTTTCCGGACAGGATGGGGCTTACTTAACTGCCCTCTTGCTGGAAAAAGGCTACGAGGTTTATGGGGGATCACGCGATGCGACCACCAATACTTTTGATAATCTGCGTAAACTGGGACTATTGGAACACATTCGTCCCGTTTCAATCAATACGATCGATTTTAAAAGTACGCTGGCAACTCTTTCCAGGATTCGTCCCGATGAAGTATATCACTTATCGGGTCAGAGTTCGGTGGGTTTGTCATTTGAGCAACCGGTAGAGACCTATGAAAGCATCAGCATAGGTACATTGAATTTGCTGGAAGCCATGCGTTTCACGGGTCTACCTGTTCGGATGTACCATGCAGGTTCGAGTGAATGTTTCGGTGAAACGGATAACCTGCCTGCCAACGAGCATACCCCCTTCCGCCCCCGCAGCCCGTACGCCATTGCCAAGGCCTCCGCCCATTGGCAGGTCATCAATTACCGCGAGGCCTATCAATTGTATGCTTGTTCCGGCATCATGTTCAATCATGAATCACCCTTCCGGCCCCATCGTTTTGTCACCCGAAAGATTGTTGCTACTGCTTGTCGAATTCACAAGGGTAGCAGGGAAAAGTTGAACCTCGGAAATTTACAGATCAAGCGTGATTGGGGCTGGGCTCCGGAATATGTGGACGCCATGTGGCGGATGCTTCAACCCGAAAAAGCACAGGATTTTGTAATTGCCACGGGTCAAACCCGTTCTTTGGAGGATTTCACCGAGAAAGTTTTTGGTTTCCTGCAAATGAATTGGCGCGACCATGTAGTTATTGACCCCGAATTGTTTCGTCCGGCAGATCTGGTCAATGGAAATGCAGATCCATCAAAGGCAGAGCAGGTGCTGGGTTGGAGAGCAGCCTATCGGTTAGATGACATTGTGCAGGGAATGATCGAAGCTGAGCTGAAATAATAATGTAATTATTTTTCTTCCCTCATTATCTTCTTGAATACTTCTAACAATTCTTTGGTGGTTTTTTCCCAGGAAAAATCTTGTAACCGAAGAAGTCCTTTTTGAATCAGCTCGTCCTGGAGCGCAGGATTGCTTACAATCATCTTCATTTTTTCAGCAATATCTGCCGGGTCGTGCGGGTCACAGGATATAACTGCATCTCCTCCAATTTCGGGAAGGCAGCTGTTGTTGGTAATCAGTGTTGGCAAGCGGTGTTGAAAGGCTTCCAGGATGGGTAAGCCAAAGCCCTCATTGATGGAAACGAAAGCATACAAACTGGCACTGCGGTAATAATGCGCCAATGCTTCATCGCTGATAAATCCGGGCAACAATACAGCTTCTTCAAGTTGCAGTTCTGCAATCAGTTGGCGGATGTTGCTGCTGTCATCAACCTTATTCTTGGGGACACTTCCACCGGCTAAAACGAGTTGATATTCTGTGAAGCCTGCCTGCCGAAGCAGGGCGAAGGCCCTGATTAAGTTGAGCAGATTTTTTCTTTTTTCCAAAACCCCGATGTGTAGGATGTATTTTTTTCCGGATTCTGCGGGATGATGATAATCGGCACTTTCTATGGCTGAAGAAGATTTAGGGGCAAGGTGGATCGCATGAATTTTTTCAGGAGCGAGTCCTACACAGGCAATAATTTGTTCCTTCGAATGCTTCGAAATGGTGATAATCGCTGATGCTTTTCTGGCAGCGGGAACACCTATATAGTGTAAAATTTTTAACCAGAAACGGTTGTATTGTTCGGGATACTGCCAGAAAAAAGCATCGTAGAAAACGACGGCTGTCCTGAAATTCAACCTGATCAGGGGTAGGAAATAATCGGTACAATAGAGTATGTCACAACCCCTGAGCCAGCAAACCAAGGGAAGCGTCAATTGTTTCCATCCAAAAAAACGAAGATGCTCTAACGCCTTGAGCCACCTATTTTTTCCGGAATATACCGGGAAGGGGGTATCTATAAAATGAAATTCAAAGCCGGGATAGCCCTTTTGCAGTTGCAGGTAGATTTCTTCGAGATAGGTTTTTGCGCCGGTCTTGGCAATGCGCAAATCCCGCAAATCAATAAATACTTGTATGGGACGGGACATAAACAGATTCCGGCATTATAGTACATTCGCAAGTGCAGTGGAATACTGTACCTACTTTAGCGCATAAAGATAACCTAACTTCGAGTCAATGAAAAAATTATCAGCAACCCCCTGGTTCTTTTTCTTACCCCTGTTGTTTTTATATGTTGCACTGGCAGCATTCGGACACCGGAATGAGATGGAGGGCGATGAAGGACGATATTTTATGTTCGCACAAAATCTGGCACAGGGATTTTATTCTCCTCGAGAGGGTCTGAATCTTTGGAACGGTCCGGGGTATCCGCTGTTTTTATACACCTACTACATTTGATTTCTGCAGTATATTCTTCTGAATGGCTGAGGCGGTTAAGGTCACCGGCAAATTGATTATATTCGCACCCCATGAATCAGGTGCTCAGCATAATCGTTCCCGCCTACAATGAGGAACCTACCATCGGATCCATACTCGAAAAGCTCATCGCTGCAGAGTTACCCCCGGACTTTGAAAAGGAAATCATTGTTGTCAATGATTGTTCAACCGACAAAACCGGTGATGTGGTTGCCGAATGGATGCAGCGATATGCATTTATCCGATATGATCGGCATGACGTTAATCGGGGCAAGGGAGCAGCATTGCATACGGGCATTCGTTTGGCGACAGGTAACTATATCATTGTTCAGGATGCTGACCTGGAATATGATCCCAGGGAATTCTCCATTCTGTTAAAGCCGGTGATTGAAGGACATGCCGATGTAGTATATGGATCAAGGTTTATTGGAGGAAATCCGCACCGAATTCTATTTTTCTGGCACAGCATTGGAAATAAAGTGCTAACATTTTTGTCGAATATGTTCACCAATTTGAACCTGACCGACATGGAAACCTGTTACAAACTATTTCGTGCAGATATTCTAAAGAGCTTGAATCTCAAAGAAAAGCGTTTTGGGTTCGAGCCGGAAGTTACTGCCAAAATGGTTCGTTTTCCGGGTGTTCGTATTTATGAAGTAGGTATATCTTATTACGGCAGAACTTTTGCAGAAGGTAAAAAAATCAATTGGAAGGACGGGTTTCGAGCCATTTATTGCATCATCCGTTATGGATTATTTGACTAATGCCATTGTTTCTTCCGCTGGCAGATCTTGTCCATGTTCCTCCCTATATACAATCATGTTTATCATCAGTCCGCTTAGGAAATTAATGGTGTATGTGATGTAATTGTAGGAGTCAAGATAGGAGGTAATTAAAGGGATTATCATTCCTATTTTCAGAAAAATAACTGATAAAATCATTTTTCTCTTTTTCCCTCTTGAAGAAATCAGCGATTGAAAGCCTGTTTTCAGCAGCAACCAATAGATAAACAAATAGATCAACAAGATGGGAATGCCAACTTGCACACCAATGATGATGAACTGACTTTCGCCCCCAATATGCTCATTGTTTTCCATGGAGACACGACCGGAAGCACCCAGTCCCAATCCAAAAGGTTGTGCTGCCATTGCTTCCAAACCTTTGACCCATTCAACGAGGTGTCCGATGCTCGATGCGTTTTGAAACAAAATCGTATCAATAATGAAATCGATTAGATCATTGTTATCAATAAAAAATAACGATACAATTACTGCCAATGCCCCCCAGTGAAAGATTCGAAGTATTTTTTGTTGTTTCGTTATCAAGGCATAAATGTAAATGACAATAAAATAATTCATAAAAGCCGCTCGAGATACTGCCATCAGGATACAGATCAGGGTTGCAATAATGGCGGCTGTATGAAAAGGGGTGAAACGAAAATGCTGAAACCGATCGCTTGCCAAAGCCAGCAAAACGGAAAGGGTCAGAACGGTGGAAGCTGCCAATTCTAATGGACTGCTAAAAATACTTCCAAACCGTTTTAGTCCGCTCTCGGTTTCAAAAGTCCATACCAAACCATAATTGCCCGATTGTTCTGCATTGAAAAACTGGATGTAAAAATCCATGAATCCTGTTTTGGTGTGCAGGTGTTGGAATGGTATCCATTCCACAAAAATTAGCACCAATGCAGCTGCGATTGTAACCAGGCAAATCCAGGAAAACAAGTGATTCAGGTTGATTTCTTCAGCACGACAAAATCTACCAATGAAATAAATCAGGGGAAACATGGAGAGCGCTTTAAAAGCCAGTAATCGGCTCATAAAGGGATAAGGTCCGATGGGTAAGATCAGATAGATTGCAGTTGCTGCGAGGAATACGAGCATCCATTGATCTACAGCATGCCACCTTGGTTTCTGCCGCAGGGTGAATACTACCATCACCAGTGCCCCCAGGGCAATTATTTCTTTGCATCCCTGAAGAAATGGAATATATGCTGCAAAACCATAAAAATGGGTAACAGACAGGGCGTGGATGTATATGGGGAGTCCCCCGATCACAAAAACCGGAAATCCACGAATGTCTTTTTTGAGCAAAAGGTAGGCACCATAGAAAAAAGAAGCGAGGTATATGACAGGAAACAAAAACATGCAAGGGTGAATCAGGGGTGGTTGGGGAATTCTTGAGTGAGGTGATCGGTTATACCTTCGCGGATTCCTTTTAATACTGCCGTTGTTTTCTTCCAACGCAGGCGAGACATAAAGTAAATCAATAATCCTGAAAAATAGACGAGATGGTAAAATAAAACAGTTGGGAAAAAATAGAAGGGGGTATATTTTTTTAACAACCAAATCCTGTTCCTGGCATTGAGATAATGCACGAACGGATTTACGTATCCTTCGGCGGTTTTCTGCTTTTGCCTATTAGACATACCTCCTACATGCCAGATTTTGGATGCCGGAATCATCGCCAGCGAATAACCTTGCTGCCTTATTCGAAAACTCAAATCTACATCCTCAAAATACATGAACATTTTATCGGAAAGCAATCCGGTTTTTTTTAAAATCTCCATTCGCACCATGAAAGCGCATCCTGTTATCCATTCAACCTCAAGCGCTTGGTTGTTTTTTTTTCTATTAGCGGACATTTTGTTTTTGATTATCGGTTGTCCCAAAAAGTGTAAGAAGTAAGAGCCGGCATTCCAGATTTGTTCGGGCGATTCGGAGCAATAGATCAAGGGTTGAACGGCACCAACGGTGGGATGGGCATCAAGGTATTTTTTTAAATGAGTGAGAAAGTCGGGAGCTACTGTGGTATCGTTGTTCAGCAACATTGTATTTTGATAGCCTTTTTCAATGGCATAAAGCAAGGCAAGATTATTTCCGCCAGTAAATCCGAGGTTGTCTGGTGCCTGTAGGTAGATGAGATGGGGGAATTCTTTTTCAAGTTGCTTTCCGGAACCATCGGCTGATTGATTATCCACCAATATGATATCCAACTCATCAGTACGAACTTGTTGAAGGGACAGCAGGCACTCACGTGTCAGGGCATAACTGTTCCAGTTTACCAATATGACAAGTGTTTTATTAATCACCCTTGCAAGTTAAACATTTACCTTACAATGTCGGGGAACGTCATTTCAAGAAAATCGATTCAACCAATAAGGTCTGAAACTTCTTTCAAAAGCCCATTTCTTTTGCAGATAAGATTGGTTTTCCAACTCAATGAATTGTTGAAGGGTTCTTTTGCTATCGGGCGATAAGCGTGAACCGAATTGGGTGTGGAAGTCTTTTGCCAGAGCAATTTCCTGCTGCAAAAAACTATCCTTTCCCCATAACTGAGTGATGTGATGCAACATGCGTTGTGTTCGGTTGGTTGCCCGGTGATCTGAAAAAGTAAGATTGGCATTGTGTTGTCGGTACTTGATCAAGGGGTTAGGAAGGCAGGCGATTTTCCCCCAACCAAAGCCGGCCATTGCGAGCCAGGCATCGTAAATGTAAAAGTCGGTTTTGGGAAGAGCAGCCATCACCGATTGCATGGCAGAATTCATCACAATGGTACAACCTGACACCATGTTGCCAAACAGAAAGGTATCCCAAACCGCCTCGTACCTGTGTTGACCTCTTTGACGATGAACTGAGGTGCCGATTATTTTTCCTTTTTCATCAATGAGTAGGCAATCTGAATACACCAGTGCAGGTTGATCAAATGCTGACCCGAGGGAATGTAAAAGAGCAACGGAAGTCTCCAACTTTTCGGGCAACCAGATATCGTCTTGGTCGCAAATGGCTATGTCATAGCCCGCAGGAACAGCTGCTATCGCTTGCCGGAAATTTTCATTCACTCCCATCCTGTTGGCGTTCCTTTGAATGTTTACATGATTCAATTTTGCATATTTTTCCAGCAAGGAAGGGGTGTCGTCATCCGAGGCATCATCAAAAATCAGAATCAGATCAGGGATGAGTGTTTGTTGTAAAAGAGAGTTGAATTGTTCATCCAAAAAACGGGCTCCATTGCAGGTAGCCAGTACAACCGCCAGCGGAGTATTGGAATTAATATTCATCCGGCACCAGGTTTTTCTTTCGCAGCAACCTTTCTTTCAGGGGCTGAACAAAATCTAGTAAGAAATAGTTTTTAAAGCCCCACCATTGTACCGAAAAAAATAAGAGTGAACAACTAATGGTTGCCATCAGAATAAATACCAGCAAAGATAGATTCAAAGATCTAAGGAGTTGGATCATTGGAATGAACAGCAAGGAGCCGGCGATGGCATGCAACCCATATTTCCACTGAGAAGCCGGTGAAAAAAATTGTTTCATGAAAGCGGCATAACAAATGGTAACGACTGCCTCAGTAGCAATATTGGCGATGGAGGCACCGACTGATTTAAGCGTTGGAACCAACAGCCAATTGAGCAAGAGGCAGGTAGCGGCCCCCATCAGCACTGACAGGAAGATTTGACGGGTTTTTCCTGCTGGAAGCAAGATCTGAAAACAGTAATAATGTCCGAGCCCTATCAACAAGGGCAAGATTGCCAAAAGTCGCATAACAGGAATGGCTTCTAAAAATTGTTTGCCTGAAAAAAGCAATATTAATTCCGGCGCCAGAAGCGCCAGACCTGCACAAACCGGAACAGAGAAGAACATCAGGAACCGAAAAGATTGGTCCAGTAATTTTCGGATGGCAGATAGGTTTTGTTGATGAAATTCCCGGGTAATCAGCGGTATGAGAATCACTCCCATGGCTGTTACTACCGGAATGGTGAGCTTGACTAATTTTACGGCAGCAGCATAAAGTCCGACTGACGAATCATCAGAGAAAAATCCCAACAAAACCGTATCCAGCATGGTATATATGCTCGCAGCCAAAGTAGTTGAAAATAAATACAATAGCGGTTGAAAATGGCGGCGAAACTGAAGACCCTTGAAGGTAAGTTTTGTTTTGCGGAAACAAAGAAACAAACTCAGCAATTGATTTCCAAGAATAGAAAAAATAATGACCAGCAAATAATGAGCTTTGTCACTGTTGGATTGTACAAAAACTATCAGAAGAATCAAAGAAATAATTTTTATTACAACAGAGCGCAAAGCAATGCTCTTATAAGATTCCAATCCTGAAAAAAACCAATCAGTATAGCTGAAACTGAGCAATACCAATGTTCCCGACAAGAGGAATAGATTGTAGTGCTGGTGAAAAAATGGAATACAGGAAACAACAACCAGGTAAACAATCGTTAACAACAAACTGGCACCTGCAAAAATCAGGGATAATTCGCTAAAGGATCGGGACAATTGATCCGGATTATCGCGGTGTCTGGCAATTTCGGTGATTCCATAAATGGGAATACCAAGTGCTGCGAAAAGAGCGAAATACTGGCCCATGGACAAAGCCATTTGTACCGAGCCTATTCCCTCCGGACCTAGCATACGGGAGGCATAAGGAAAGCTGAGCAGGGGAAATAGCAGGTTGACCAGCGACAGCAACACCGTATAAAGGAAGTTTTTTGTCATACCTACAAAACGGTTTGGCTGTTATGCCCGATTCTTTAATTATGGAATACGGATACGGTCATTCGTCCAACTGACCAGCTGCGATTACAGGTATCATTGACGTTGCCTCCAGCATCACTAAGTTGCAATGTAAAAGTATTATTGGTATGTTTGAAAGTTTGAACAATGGTGTAATTAGAAGTACCCAGTAAAGTAGCGGGGTTATTACAGATGCCGGGTAACCCCTTTTGCTGTGAATTGGTACCCGCCACCGTGAGAGCTGATCCATTGCCTACCCAGTTGGGATAACTCTGCTGGACAGCAGGGTTGTTGGAAAATCCGGTCAGCAACCTGTATTCTCCGTCACACTGCA
This sequence comes from Sediminibacterium sp., assembly GCA_046079965.1. GTDB lineage: Bacteria > Bacteroidota > Bacteroidia > Chitinophagales > Chitinophagaceae > Sediminibacterium. The sequence goes on from JBJTTC010000197.1 coordinate 20,229, forward strand.
TGATCCAAAGATCATTCTGCCAGTTGTTGTGTAGATTCAAATCAATTTCTAATCGCAAAATATCATGTTCAGGTAATTCATTCAATTCTAACCTCACGATGTTGTTGTTGAGCTTTCCTAAAACGAATTTTCCATTGTAAGTGCTGATTCGGGGCTGCAATAAGGGCCCGAAAAGTCCGTTCACCCAACCCGACACCATCAGTCCTTTTAATTCTCCATTGGAGAAATTATTGTCATAAACAACATTTTTCACGGTCAGATCTTTGACGCACCCCGGAAGTGTCAATAACATCAGGGCTGCTATGGCTATCAGTAAGGTGTAGGGGAGTGTGGCTTTTTGATTCATAGTAAAAGGCGGCGTAAAAATAATGATAATCATTGATTCCGGCGGTTTCTACCTTCCCCTGTAATGCCGGCAGATATTTATGCTCAGTTCTCATTACTTTATTAAATTTGCCGGCATGACAAAATCCCCAATTACCATACCGGTTATCAATCGGTCTGCCTTCCCCTTGCCATCCTATGCAACTGCCGGCTCTTCAGGCCTGGATGTTCGTGCCAATATCGATGTACCCATTAGCTTGGCATCACTGGAACGAACCCTGGTACCTACCGGACTTTTCGTGGCCATCCCACAGGGGTTTGAAATACAGGTACGGCCAAGGAGCGGACTAGCAGTAAAACAGGGACTAACCTGTTTGAATACACCCGGAACCATCGACGCTGATTATAGGGGCGAAATAAAAGTCATACTCATTAATCTATCTCAGGAAACTCAAGTCATACAACCGGGCGACCGAATTGCTCAGTTGGTATTGCAAGCAGTTGATACCATCCTATGGCAACCGGAAGAACAATTGGATGATACTGACAGGGGCAGCGGAGGGTTTGGACATACCGGAAAACAATGAGCACATGAAAAAATTGCTGGGCTTCCTTTTACTGGTTATTGGTTTTTCAGCCTGCAAAACGGCAAAAAAAACCCAGGGATTGCAGGAAGCAATGTCGAAAAAAGATACTACCCAGACAGTAATCATCAGTGAAGTGAAAATTGACTCCGGGGCAATCGTAAGAGACATCCTTACAAAAGTTGTGAAGAGTAAAATTGAGTTCAATACTTTCAATGCCAAGATCAAGGTTGATTATGAGAGTGCTGAAAAAAGTGATGATTATACCATCTACCTCAGCATGAAAAAAGATAGCGTTATATTAATCAAAGTAAAAGGTAGTTTTTTGGGCATTTCTTCTGTTGGTCTTGAAGCACGTATCACACGCGATAGTCTTGTATTGGTGCAATTGGTTGGTGAGAAAAATGTTAAATATCGTTCCATCAGTTACCTGCAGGAAATCAGCCAAATACCTTTTGACTTTGCAACGTTGCAAGACATCATATTAGGGAATCCTATCTATATCGACAGCAATGTCTTGTCTTATAAAAACTCAGAAAGCGGCTTGCTCGTTCAAATGGCCGGCGAAGTTTTCAAACACCTCCTCACACTGAACAACACCAATTTTCAAATTGTACACAGCAAGCTTGATGATATCAATGTTCAACGCAACCGTACCTGCGATATCAGTCAAAACTCTTTTCAGCCCATGGGTAATTTTATGTTTTCAACCTATAGAAAAATTACTTTGTCAGAAAAATCGAAGCTGGATGTCTATTTAGACTTCAAAGAATATACCCTCAATGAACCGTTAAAATATACGTTCAATATTCCACGTAACTTAAAACGTAAGTAACTTCACTGCATTGTCGCATCCCACTTAAGTTTTTTCATGTCATTCTACCCCTTTCGTTTTTTATTGGCCGGATTGTTTCTTCTGGTAGCTTCCGGATTGTCGGCACAGAATTCCAGAGATGAATTGCAAAAACGTGAACAGGAATTGCAAAAGGAATTGACTGAGTTGAACCGACTTTACAATGAGACCCAAAACAACAAAAAGCTTTCCCTCAAACAACTGGCCATTATTAAAAGCAAAATCAATCGCCGCGAAGAACTTGTTTATAGCATCAACAAACAGATACGCCAGCTGGATGAAACGATTTATCTCAAAGAACGTGATATTTACAGACTTCGACTGGAACTCGATACCCTTCGACTCAAGTACGCCAAAAGCATTGTTTTCGCATTTAAGCACAGAAGTAGTTATGAGTACCTTAACTTCTTATTCTCTGCCATCAACTTCAATGATGCCATCAAGCGGGTAGCTTATCTGCGCAGTTATCGACACAACCGGGAGACCCAGGCAGCAGCCATTGCTAAATCTGAGGTTCTTCTGAAAGAAAAAATTCAATTGCTGAGTAGCAGCAAGGTAGAACGGATGAGTACCCTAGAAATTCAAAACGAACAACTTAAAATATTGCAGAGCGATAAAAACGAGCAGGATAAAGTAGTTGAACAATTGAAAGGAAAGGAAAAAGAACTGACTGCACAAATACGGGAGAAAGAAAAGCAAAGACAGCGGGTACAACAGGCCTTCCAGGCAATCATTCGCCGTGAAATTGAAGAGGCCAAGAAAAGAGAAGTTGCCAGAATAAAAGCCCAGGAAGAAAAAGCCCGAACCCAGACCGGTAAAAGCAGTGTGGGACCGGAAGTGAATGAAGGCGTTGCCGGACTGGCAGCACCTTATCGGGACCGAACCTATACACCATTGGAATCTACCCCGGAAGGAAGAGAAATGTCCATCAATTTTGAAAACAACCGGGGTTCATTACCATGGCCGGTTTCCTCAGGTGTAGTGATTGCTCACTTTGGTATTGAAACCATTCCCGGAACGAAACTGAAAAGGAAAACGGACGGCATTGAAATATCACTTCCCGTAGGGTCTGCAGTTAAATGTGTAGCCGATGGCAAAATTTCTTACATCAGTGAGGTGGATGGTGAACAAATGATCATCATTCAACATGGAAAATATTTTACGGGATATACCAATCTGTCTTCTGTTTCAGTGAACAAAAATCAGGAAGTGAAAGCCGGTACCATATTGGGTCGATCCGGTGTATCTATTGATGGCGAAGGCTCTCTCATCTTCATGATCATGAATGAAAAGAGTACCCCCATAGATCCTGAAATCTGGCTGAAGACAAGAAAATAAATCCCTGCAATTTCAGCATGAGCGACCTCCGCCAGCCCCCATTTTAATCATCCTGATAAATGCTTCCCCATCACAAAGGAAAATTGTTATCTTGGTGAAAATCATTTCAGCATGAGTCAATACATCCTGGCTTTTGATCAGGGGACTACCAGCAGCAGGGCAATTGTTTTTGATCGGCTGGGCAACATCCAATCGATTGCACAAAAAGAGTTCACACAAATTTTTCCTCAACCGGGTTGGGTTGAACATGATGCAGCGGAAATCTGGAGTACCCAATTGGGAGTAGCTGCTGAAGCCGTTATCAAAGCCGGTCTTGCCATGAAAGACATTGCTGCCATTGGTATAACCAACCAACGGGAGACAACGGTTCTGTGGGACCGGCAGACGGGACAACCCCTTCACAACGCCATCGTTTGGCAGGATAGGCGCACGGCTGCTTTCTGCGATCAATTGAAGCAGCAAGGTTGGGAAGTTCCAATCCGGAAGAAAACCGGACTGGTAATTGATGCCTATTTTTCCGGCACTAAGCTGAAATGGTTGCTCGATCACATTCCCGGTGCTCGCGAAAAAGCAGAAAAAGGAATGCTTTGTTTTGGAACCATTGATTGTTGGCTGCTCTGGAAACTAACCAACGGAAAAGTTCATGCTACCGATGTTTCCAATGCAAGCCGTACCTTGCTTTACAACATCCATGACCTTAGTTGGGATGAGGAATTACTTTCGCTGCTACAAATACCTATTTCAGTTTTACCCGAAGTAAGGAGCAGCAGTGAAATATATGGATATACCGATCAGATCCTCACTGCACAATCTGTTCCCATCGCCGGAATAGCAGGTGATCAACAAGCCGCCTTGTTCGGTCAGATGTGTACCCGACCGGGTATGGTGAAAAATACCTATGGTACCGGTTGTTTCATGCTGATGAATACCGGAATACAGGCAGTACCTTCCTCCAACCACCTACTTACCACCATCGCATGGAAAATAAAAGATACCACTCACTATGCGCTGGAAGGAAGTGTTTTCATAGGCGGTGCTGTGGTTCAATGGTTGCGCGATGGACTCAAGATCATTAGAAATTCATCTGAAGTTGAAGCCCTGGCAACACAGGTGCCTCATAGTGATGGTGTTTATCTGGTACCCGCCTTTGCTGGTTTGGGAGCACCCCATTGGAACCAGCACGCCAGAGGAACTGTATTGGGCATTACCCGTGGAACCACCCGATCACACATCGCACGCGCAGCATTGGAGAGCATAGCCTATCAGACAATGGACGTACTCAAAGCCATGGAAGCAGATGCCGGTATCGACATTCACGAATTGCGGGTAGATGGGGGCGCAACCGCAAATGACCTCCTGATGCAGTTTCAAAGTGACATGTTGAACACCAAAGTGGTGAGACCCTCAATAACTGAAACCACCGCTTTGGGGGCCGCGTATCTTGCCGGACTTGCAGTGGGCTATTGGAAAGACATTGAAGAAATTGTTGCTCTCTGGCAAATTGACAAAGAATTTCATCCGCTCATGCCTGAAAAACAGAGAAATCAACTTACCCGAGGATGGAAAAGAGCCGTTGCAGCTACCATCCACTGGGCCAACGATGATATCAACCCATGAAATGCTGATTGAACAATGAACCGTGACTACATGCTGCAACAATTGCAGTCAACAGCTGAATGGGACCTGGTGATCATCGGAGGAGGAGCCACCGGTTTGGGAATCGCACTCGATGCCGCCGCCCGAGGTTATTCAACACTTTTACTGGAACAGGCAGACTTTGGAAAAGGAACCTCCAGTCGTTCCACTAAACTGGTACACGGCGGAGTAAGGTACCTGGCCCAGGGCAACATTCAATTGGTAATGGAAGCACTGAAAGAGAGGGGAAGGTTGTTGAAAAATGCACCCCATCTCACTTTTATTCAACCCTTTATTGTGCCTGCTTACCGATGGTGGGAAAAATATTATTACGCAATTGGACTGCGGATGTACGATTTACTCTCCGGCAAATGGTCACTAGGTAAAACAAGGGTACTGAACAAAAGGGAAACAATAAATTGGTTGCCTTCAATAAAAAGAAAAAATTTATCAGGTGGGATACTTTATTTTGACGGGCAATTTGATGATAGCCGACTCTGTGTTGAACTGGCATTCACCGCAGCCCGAAAGAAAGCCATTTTGCTCAATTATTGTAAAGTAACGCAACTGGAACAGGAAAAGGGAAAGCTTCGAGGCGTTTCTTTCACCAATCTCGTTACAGGAAAAATACATCAGATAAAAGCAAAATCTGTGGTGAATGCTACCGGAGTTTTTACCGATACAATTTTACAAATGGATGATGCAGCACGCCACCGGATGATTACCCCATCACAAGGCATACACCTCGTTGTTTCAGCTGATTTGTTTCCCGGTAAGGCTGCCATGATGATACCCAAGACAGATGATGGAAGGGTTTTGTTTGCAGTGCCCTGGATGGGGAAGGTTTTGCTGGGAACAACAGATACCCCTGTAAAGGATATAGAACTGGAACCAAAAGCGCAGGAATCGGAAACTACTTACATCATTGACCATTTTAACAGATACAGTCTTCAGCCCATAACAGAAAAAGAAGTACTCAGCGTTTATGCCGGCTTGCGCCCTCTGGTTACACAAGAAGGGACAGGAAATACAGCCATGTTATCGCGAGACCATACCCTTATCATTGCCCCATCCGGATTGGTCACCATTACAGGTGGAAAGTGGACTACTTACAGGAAAATGGCACAGGACGCTGTTGACAATGCGGCGTTTGTTGGCAAATTGCCAAAACAATCCTGCCAAACGAAGACTTTGCCGATTGGTGACCCCACCCATAAGTCCGAAAAAATTAATCAATGGATAAAGGAAAATGAGGTCTATGCTGCACCTGTTCATCCAGGATATGCATATACACGGGCAGACGTAAAGTACGCACTGCAGCATGAGTTGGCAGTAACAGTGGAAGATATCCTTGCCCGGAGAACGCGTCTGTTATTCCTTGATGCAAGGGCCGCACTTGAAAGTGCACCGAAGGTAGCAGCGTGGATGGCAGAGGAAACAGGTAAGGACGAATTCTGGCAACAGGATCAAATCCGAAATTTTGAATTAGTTGCAAGACACTACTTAATTCATTAAATTCATCTCCTAAACTAAAACTTATGTCTCCTTTTCTGGCTGAACTGACAGGTACTGCCATGTTGATTGTGCTCGGCAATGGCGTAGTAGCCAATGTGATTCTGGATAAAACCAAGGGCAATGGGGGCGGACTGATTTCAATTACCATCGGCTGGGCAATGGCAGTATTTGTAGGGGTATATATGACGGCCACTGTCAGCGGTGCCCACCTTAACCCCGCTGTTACGTTGGCGCTGGCCATGCAGGAAAAGTTGGCATGGAACATGGTTCCACTTTATGTGGCAGCTCAGTTATTGGGAGCTATGTTAGGTGCTTTTTTGGTATGGTTGATGTACAGGGAACACCTTGATGAAACTTCAGATGCTGCTACTTGTCTGGCTGTTTTCAGTACTTCTCCGGCCATTCGTAGTCCTTTACAAAATTTTTTATCTGAGGCAATAGCAACCTTTGTCTTTGTAATGGGAGTATTATTTATCACTTCATCAGAGCATTCACTGGGCGCGTTAAATGCCTTACCGGTCGCCTTATTGGTACTGGCCATTGGATTATGTCTAGGTGGACCAACCGGATACGCCATCAATCCGGCCCGAGACCTGGGACCCCGAGTTGTGCATGCGTTGTTGCCAATAAGAGGCAAGGGAGATTCAGATTGGAGTTACGCCTGGGTACCGGTTGCAGGCCCTCTTGCAGGTGCAGCATTGGCTTCACTCATTTATTCCTGCTGTCTGGGTTAATCCAAGCCTGCTCATTGACTATTGATTTTTTTCTTGCGATATGCAACTTTGTGTGCTCCCTTTCTCATCATTCCCTGAAAAGGCCATGAAAAGGTTGCTTCCTCCCGTACAATTGGTTTAACTGGATGAGCAAAATAATCGGAATAATACATCTTCAATAAGATGAGAAAATAAGAAATGATCAGGGGGCCAAAAACCAATCCGGTTATGCCAAAGCTTTGAAGTCCGATGATGATTCCCAACACTGTTACCAGCGGATGCACATTCGCCATTTTTTTAGCGAGGATGAATCGGATAACATTGTCAATGGTTCCCATTACCAATACCCCCCATACCGATAGAAATACTGCCTGCCAGGTTTGTTGGTGCATGATGAGGTAAGCTGCAATCGGAATCCAGAACAACCCTGTGCCAATAATGGGAAGAACAGAAGTGGCTCCGGTTAGGATGGCCCAAAATCCGGCATCGGGAACGTCGCAAATTAGATAAGCAATGTAAGCAGTAAAGCCCTGACCAAAAGCGACCAGTGGCATTCCAACAGCATTGCTGAATGTTTGAGCTTGCAGTTCATCGCCAAAAATCAAAATCTTCCTGCGGCTGAAAGGCAGATAATGCAAGATGGCGGCCTCCAGCCGATTGATGTTCACCAGCATAAAAAAAAGAAAGAAGTACATCATGGTGATAGATGCAAGCATGTTCAGCCCTCCACTTACTGCAGAGGTGAGTAGTTCATTGAAAAACTGTTGTACCTGTTTAAGGTTATCATCACTCAATACTCTGATATGAAACTGTTGTTGAATGGCTTCATCCAACTCCCGAAGGGTGGTGTACAAATTGCCCATGTCATTTCCATACAATTGTACTTTCTTAATCAGCATGGCACCAAATAGAATCACAGGAATAAGAAAAATGAAAAACGTAACTACGATAACCAATGATGCTGTCAAACTTTTGCTCCACTTTTTTTTTGAGATCAACCAGTTGGCAGGTTTTTTGCTGAGAACATAAAAGATGATCGCTCCCAGAAAAGCGGTGAAAAATGCCCGGAGAGAAAATAACAATGCCAATGCGAAAATGATGATGACTGCTAAAAATAAATACCGGTTGATGCGGTGGTTGGGCTGATTTTCCATCGTATATTTAGGATGAATACAGTACCAATATACGAAAACCCTGCGATTGGTGCAGCATCATTCAACAAATCAATTTAACGCCATGAATGATAAAGAAAAATTCATCACCGGATTGATTCTGGGCGGATTAGCCGGTGCAGCCATCACACTCTTTTTAAGTTCCAATAAGGGCAAGGAAATGATGAGCGATCTGAAAGACAAATCAGATGACTTACAAGACAATGTCAAAGAAAAAGTTGCTGAATTTGAAACAGCCATGGAAACCCTCCTGGAAAAAGCGCGCAAAGTGACAGAGCAATTCGGATCTCCCCAGGATGCCCATGAGGAGCCAACAGCGTAAACTTTTTGGTATGGAGCCACAGTCTGAAGATTTTTTTCAACAGTACAAAGTTTTGCTCGAGCAGCATTTGTTGAACCGTGTTCGCTTCATTCAATTAAATGCAGTAAAAAAAATAGCTACTTTATCCGCAGGTTTTACCCTGATTACAATTTTAGCGATGTTGATGTTCCTGGTCATGATGAGTGCCAGCATCATGTTGGGCTTCTGGCTGGCCGGCCCCACCGGATCTGTTCAAATGGGTTTTGCTTGCGTAACCATCTTTTATATTTTGATAGTGTTGTTGCTGTTTTTGTTCCGCAAACAATTACAAAGAAAGATAATGGACCAGGTAATAGATTCCCTGTTAGAAGAAAAACCGGAAACCAATGAAACTCCCCAAGTCTAGGTCACCCATCCACAACCTGGAAACATTGGATGCCGAAATGGCCCTTCTCCGGCTTACGATTCGCCGGGAAGAGGAGCAACTGGTGAAAAAGACCGGGCAAATACCACTTGAATTGGTAAAGAAAGCGGGACTGGGAATTGTTGAGGTAGTTGCTGGCAAACAAGGGGTAAGTGGCATCACTCAATTATTACAGGCCGGGTACTATTGGATCAAAGGAAGGAGGCAAAAAGAAGACAACACCGATAAAGCCAAAGAAAAATTAACCGGCGGGGCCTTGAATATCGGACTTGCCGGCGTTATTCACCTGTTGGGAAAACTGCTCAAACGGTGATTTGCTTATCCTCTTGTCAGTAAGCGAAGACATTGATTTTGAATAAAAAGCACGTTGGCCGGTTGTTCGAAAGCCGTGCATTTTCCTTCCTCGCCGCCCTTAATTATGGCTGTTATTCATGGGGGCAATTTTATTGCTGAATTTGCTGATTTTTCAGGTACATACCCTTACCTTTGCGCCCAAGTTGGAAAAAGGGTTTTCCGGCTTTACAAGTCACATTAATTTATTCATTTATACTACCTGTAATGGCAACCAAGGGAAAAATCAAACAAATCATCGGAGCGGTTGTGGATGTTCATTTTCCGAACGACACCCTGCCTGAAATTTTCAATGCATTGGAAATTAAAAGAGAAAATGGCGACCAGCTTGTGCTTGAAGTTCAACAACACTTGGGAGAAGATAGTGTAAGAACCATTGCCATGGATGGTACGGAAGGTTTGGTTCGAGGTATGGAGGTAGTCGATACGGGAAGACCTATTACGATGCCCATCGGCGACGGCATCAACGGCCGCCTTTTCAATGTTACTGGTGATGCCATCGATGGGTTGCCCCAGGTGAGCAAGGCAAATGGTCGCCCTATACACAGCAAGCCCCCGATATTCGAAAATCTAAGTACTGCTTCTGAAGTTCTTTTTACAGGAATCAAAGTTATTGACTTGATTGAACCTTATGCAAAGGGAGGAAAAATCGGTCTTTTTGGTGTGCAGGAGTAGGTAAAACCGTACTGATTCAGGAGTTGATCAACAACATTGCAAAAGGCCATGGTGGTCTTTCAGTATTTGCCGGAGTTGGAGAGCGTACCCGTGAAGGAAATGACCTTCTTCGTGAAATGATTGAAGCCGGAATCATGCAATATGGTGAAGGATTCAAACACAGCATGGAAGAAGGTGGCTGGGACCTCAGCCAGGTAAACATGGAACAATTGAAAGATTCCAAAGCAACCTTTGTTTTCGGTCAGATGAATGAACCACCCGGAGCCCGTGCCCGCGTGGCATTGAGTGGTCTTACCATTGCTGAATATTTCCGCGATGGAGATGGCACCGGAAAAGGAAAAGACATCCTGTTTTTCGTTGATAACATTTTCCGTTTTACCCAAGCCGGATCTGAAGTTTCAGCTCTCTTGGGCCGGATGCCTTCTGCTGTTGGATACCAGCCCACACTTGCTACAGAGATGGGTCTGATGCAGGAAAGAATTACTTCTACCAAAAATGGTTCTATCACATCGGTTCAGGCGGTTTATGTTCCTGCGGATGACCTTACGGATCCTGCCCCTGCGACCACTTTTGCTCACCTGGATGCTACCACAGTATTGAGTCGCAAGATCGCTGACTTGGGTATTTACCCTGCAGTTGATCCGCTCGATTCAACCTCCCGAATTCTTACTCCCGCCATTGTGGGTGAAGCTCACTACGATTGTGCCAACCGGGTGAAATTAATTCTGCAACGATACAAAGAGTTACAAGACATCATTGCCATTCTTGGTATGGATGAATTGAGTGAGGAAGATAAAATGACGGTACAACGTGCCCGCAAAGTTCAGCGTTTCCTATCTCAACCCTTCCACGTTGCCGAGCAGTTTACCGGTCTTAAAGGAGTGTTTGTTGACATCAATGATACCATTCGTGCTTTCAATGCCATTATGGATGGTGAGGTGGACGAGTATCCCGAAGCCGCTTTCAACCTGGTCGGAACCCTGGAGGATGCCATTGAAAAAGGCAAAAAACTCATGGAAGCAGCGAAAGGATAAATTCTCTATTACAATAACATTACAGTTATGCAACTCGATATTCTGACACCGGAGAAAAAACTTTTTAGTGGCTCTGTTTATGGTGTGATGCTCCCCGGAGTGCATGGCTTGTTCGAAATTCTCGATAAACATGCCCCCCTTGTAAGTGCGCTGGGTAAAGGGAAGGTAAAAATCCTGAAAGACAAAAAGGAAACTGAGCAATTCACTATTGAATCCGGTTTTGTAGAAGTCATTAACAACCGTGTAACTGTTTTGGTGGAAGGTGCAGGGGAACAATGATTGGTTGCAAACAGTTAAAAAATTTTAAGCTGCCCTCGGAAACAATCTGAGGGCTTTTTTTTGGGTGAAAAACAGCTTAAAATAGGGTGTTTTCTACCTTTTATGCCTCAGCTTAAGTCATTTATTTTGTTGTATTCGAATCAAAATCTCAGGGCCCTGAGTCGAAGAACTCCGTTGTCGCATTTTAAAGTACGGAGAAATCACAACTAATCCGCATGAAAAAGGTATGGATCGCCCTTACTGTCTTGATGTTCACCGCTCTTATTTATTCATGTAAAAAGCAGGATACAGCTGCTCCACAGTCCCCCCAGGACCTGGCAGCTCAATTGTACCAGAAAGATAATTTCATTCATTTTTCTGCCAACTTCTTGAGGGACTTTTATGAATTCACTGATTATCTTCGGGAACCGGCAAAACAAAAAAACAGGCCTGTTTTCATGGCTGCACTCAAACAGGCTGCTACCGATGAGTCAGCACTTGACCTACACTTGCAGCAATACGGGCTGTCTCTCGACGAATGGATCGTAAAGAAAAATAAACTCGATAATGACTTCCTGCAACTTTTCTTACAAGTCCCTGAATTAAAAAGCTTTTCCGATGATGAAATAATGCACATCATAAAAGAGGCCATCCAGCTGGGTATGAATAGCAATGACCGGCGCTGGGATGAAGTAAGAAATATTTCTTTGGCGGTAAGATCACATTCTGCAGTGGGAGTTATGCAGTCAGGCGGAACAACCACTGTGCCGATGGTGATAGACGGCATTGAAATTTGGGATTGTCTCAAAGATGCAGTTGGCTTGGGGGCAGCCTCTATAGTCGGGATAGGAGCCCTGAAAAAACTGGCATCAGAGGGCATACACAAAATTGTTGTATCACTGAGTAAATTTCTAGCCAAGCATGCTGGCTGGTTTGGTCTTGGAATTATGTTGATTGACTTCTCCATGTGTTTGTACCACGAATACCAGGATTGAGTATGCAACTAAAGAATCTGTCTGTAAAAACTAAAATTGAATATTATGAAAGCTTTTCGCTGGCTCTTAATTGCAACCTCCCTACTGGTGATAGTCTATCCCCTGGTTTATTTGGCAGGAAAGATGACAGGATTCGCCACATTGCCCATGAGCAGGTATTATTGGATTGCCATTCTGCTGGTAGTTGGAGTAATGTGGTGGGAGGAAAAACGCAACCGGACATCCTAATTCAAATCGGTTGCTTTTAGCTGACAGATAAGATGGGTATCATGACACTTTTGCCCGGCCCGCTCTGCTGGTTGTGGCGAAAGTGTCCTTTTGTATGAAAAGGTATATTTTAGTTGAGCTGAGGATCTACCGGGTAATTGGCCATTTGAGCATAATCACCTCCCAGTTGATTAAGTGAATATTGCCAACGTTTACCCGGAGAAACCTGGAACAACAAGGGTGAAGTCGCTTCAGATGTGATCCATGTTTTTTCAGCAAGTTCTTGCTCTAGTTGTCCTTCTCCCCATCCGCTGTAGCCAAGAAAAAAAAGTATATCAGACTTATTGAGGTCGCCAGATCTTAACAGGTGAATGATCTGAAAAAAATTACCACTCCATCCAATTCCTTTTTGAAGAAAGATAGATTCCTCCAGTAAGTCAGGTCTTTTGTGAATGAAGTGCAATGTATCAGCAGCCACCGGTCCGCCGCTATATACCGGCAAGTGAATATCGGAAGCCGCCGGTACCAATTCGTTCAACTTTAATTCAAGTGGTTGATTGACAACTAAACCAAAGCTACCTTCCGGCTGGTGTTCGCAAATGAGCACAACCGTTCTGGCAAAATTGGGATCCTGCAGGAAGGGGTCTGATATCAGGATACTGCCGGGGTGTATGGTTGTTTGGGAAGTCACTAAGGTTCTTGGTACTGAATTATTTAGTTAAATTAAGTAAAAATGCAATAGAAACCATTAAATAAAGGTTACCTCCGAGTATATTTGTTTTGATGAAGAAAACTTTCTCTGTTATTACTGTGCTGATCTCTCTCTCATTGCTGGGATTGATTTTGTTGCAGGCATCATGGTTTCATAACTTACTGGAAATCACACGGCAGCAATTCAGGGATAAGTTTGACAGGGCCTGTATCTCGGTGGCAGATGAATTGGGGCAGGGGGTGGCTACCGGTAAACAACCTATCATACGATGGCAGCAGCAAGGTGGTTTATTCCGATCCGAGTTTCTTTTTCGTCCTAATACCCGGACGATGGTGGCTGATAAATTTACGATTGCTCAGATTGAACAAAAGTTAAGGGATGCACTGAAAGCACAACAATTGGATAACCCAAACATTGAATTTGCTGTAACAGGAACCGGTGGGGAGTATGAAATGTTTTCTAAAGGATTTGAAAAAGCTTTTTGGGATACCATGCATGTGCAGCGAAGGGTGTATGCTATCCGTTCTTACAGTACAATGGACAATGATTCGGGTGCAACCGAAGCATTGATTGTATTGACACCGCAGTTCGGACTGACAATTTTTTCTTCCATCAAATGGATGCTTGTGGGAGCCATTATATTTATGCTGGTAATACTGGCGGCTTTTACTGTTACCATTCGTGCTTTGTTGAATCAGAAAAAAATCAGTGAGATCAAATCAGATTTTATCAACAACATGACACACGAATTCAAAACACCTTTGGCTACTATATCGCTGGCAGTCGATGCTCTTAGAAATGAAAAAGTACAAGCGGAACCGGAGAGAGCCCAATATTTTATGGGCATAATAAAAGAAGAGAATGTTCGCATGAACAAACAGGTCGAAACCATATTACAGGCTGCTCTGATGGAAAAAGAAGAATTTCAATTCAATAAAAAGAAATTATCTGTGCACCAGTTGATTCAACAAACAGCAGATAAGTATCATTTACAGTTACAACGTACCGAGGGAAAAATTAATCTACAGTTGAATGCCGCTCAGGATATAATTGAGGCAGATGAGGTGCATTTTGCGAATGCAATATCCAACCTGATTGATAACGCCATCAAATATTCAGATAAATCACCTGATATCACCATCATAACTTCAGGAAATCAAAAGCATTTGTTGATACAGATTTCAGATAAGGGAATCGGCATGTCGAAAGAGACAGCCGGACAAATTTTTGAAAAGTTTTATCGGGCCCATACCGGAAATATTCATCAGGTAAAGGGTTTTGGTTTGGGGCTGAGTTATGTAAAAACCGTAATTGATGCTCACCGGGGTAAGATTCGCGTAGAAAGCCAACTAAGTAAGGGAACCAGTTTTTTTGTAGAGCTCAATCTCGTTGAGGTAACCCAATAGTTGCATTAAAAACTTTCTGAATCACCTATTTTGTTTCCATAATAAACTTCCATCACCATAACTCAGGAAGCGAAAATCATTTTCTAATGCAAATTGGTAGATTTTTTTCCAGTCATCTCCTACCATTGCACCTACCAAAAGTAAAAGGGTAGAACCGGGTTGGTGAAAATTAGTAATGAGACCATCGGTTAGTTGAAAAGCATATCCCGGGGCAATAAGCAATTGAGTGGTAGCTACCAACTCATTGAGGCCGTGCACATCCATCCAGTGCAGAAGAGTGTTAATAGCCTCTGTAGGGGTTAATACACGGTGAAGATTGTCATAGGCTTCCCATTGCTCTACATGCAATCTTTCTGGATCTTGATTGGGTTGAAGATGGATCTGAACTGCCAGCCAGTAAAGACTTTCCAGTGTTCGCATTGATGTGGTGCCAACCGTTACGATTGGATGAGATAATTGTTGTTGAATTTTTTCCAGAAAAGACCGCGTAACTTGAAAATATTCTTTGTGCATCACATGATCTCCGGGCGTTTCAGACTTTACAGGCAAAAAAGTGCCGGCACCTACATGTAGTGTAACAAAGGCAGAACGAATTTCTTTTTCTTCCAACTCCCTCATCATTCGCGGCGTAAAGTGAAGACCGGCTGTAGGAGCTGCTACAGAGCCCGGACTCAAGGCATAGATGGTTTGGTACCTTTCCTTGTCTTCCTCCGAAGCATCCCGGTTGAGATAGGGAGGCAATGGAACCTGTCCAGCCAATGACAACAATTCAGCAAAGGGAAGATGTTGGGGTTTCCAACTTAATTGTAAAAGAAATGTTCCCTGCTCAATCACCTGCTTTGATGCAGTAATTGAAATTGAATTTTCTCCAACCTTTAATTCGGCCCTTAGATCTCCCTCCTTCCATTTTTTTGCTCCACCAACCATGCAGCGCCAGCTTATAGTACCGGTTTGTAAAAGCGCACTGCTAATGTCTTTTTGTCCCGGTCCCGGCTCGAGGCAGAATACTTCGATTGACTGCCCTGGTTTGTTTTGAAGAATCAATCTGGCAGGGACAACCCTGGTATTGTTAAAGATGAGCAATGATTGGGGTGGGAGGTAGCGGTGCAATTCCCGGTAATTTGAACTTTCAATGGCTCCTTCTTTGTAAATCAAAAGTTGAGATGCATCCCTTTCTGCCAGTGGATATTGTGCGATGCGGTGTTCCGGCAATTCATACCAGTAATCAGACATCTTAATTTCCCGGGGCCGGATCATTTTTTCAGTCATTAATTTGTTTTCTCGCGGCAAAATTCTGCCAAAACACCGATGTAAAAGATAAAATCTGTTTAGTTCATCTCTTTGAGAAGTCCATTTCCCGAATTCACACCCCGAATCAGGTTATCCACCGGTTGTCCACGTCAATTCACATGTTATTTCATTCAAAATCAGGTATAAATGCCTGAAATGCTTTGCCATATTGGATTATAGCAAGTTGATATATCGTGGATAAATACAACCCCCTGGAATTAGGTTCGAAAGTGGGAAAAAGTGTTATTTTGTGTCAACAAGTGGTAATCAGGTAATATAATTGTTCACAAATGAGCGGATTTCACGGAGAATATGAGGCTACGGTAGATGCGAAGGGCCGTTTTCTGGTACCCGGGGGACTGAAAAAGCAGTTACCGGAAGGGGAGGGTCGTTTCATCATCAGCCGTGGTTTTGAAAAATGTCTCACGTTATATCCACTTAAAAGTTGGGAACAAATCATTGCCAGGATTAGCCAGTTGAATGATTTCGACCCTAAGGTACGTCAATTTCGTCGCCAGTTTTTGGGGGGTGCTACAGAAGTAGAGATGGACAGCGCTAACCGTCTTTTACTTCCTCCCTCCCTAAAAGAATTTGCCGGTCTCGGTAAAGACATTGTTCTGGCAGCTGCCATGGATCGCTTCGAAATCTGGGATGCAGGTAAGTACAAACAGCTCTTTGAGGATTTCTCTGCAGATGATTTCAGCCGACTGGCAGAGGAAGTGATGAAGGGAACAGACAAAAAAAATGAAAGTTGATTGAATCGAAACCCAATCAGATGAGATCAACTGGACATGCTTCTGATGCTTTAACTCCTTATCACCTCCCTGTCTTATTGAATGAAACACTCGACGCCCTCATCTTAAACCCTTCTGGTATCTATGTGGATGCCACATTGGGTGGTGGTGGTCACAGCCGCGGTATCCTGCAACGCCTGAACAAGCAAGGTAAACTTTTTGCCTTCGATCAGGATGCAGATGCTGCTGCCAATGTGCCGAACGATGAGCGTTTTGTATTTCTTCCTTATAACTTCCGCCACCTGAAAAGAATTCTTCGGTTACAAGGTGTTACACAGGTAGATGGAGTCATGGCCGATCTCGGCGTCAGCAGTCATCAGTTCGATACAGCAGAAAGGGGGTTCTCAACTCGAATGGACGGACCCCTCGATATGCGCATGGACCGGAGGCAAGTTTTAACAGCTGCAACCATTGTTAAAACATTCGATGAAAAGCAACTGCATCGGATGTTCGAGCAGTATGGCGAAGTAACCAACTCCAAAACCCTTGCTCGTCTGATAATACACCAAAGAAATCATTGCCCAACTGATTCAATTGAACAATTCAAGGCTATGATCCATTCGGCTGTTAAGGGAAATCCCAATAAATACCTGGCCCAGGTTTTTCAGGCTTTGCGAATGGAAGTGAATGACGAAGCAGGTGCGTTGAAAGATTTTTTGCAACAGATACCCGAAGTTTTAAAAACGGGTGGAAGGGCAGCCATCATTACATTTCACTCGATTGAAGACCGGATTGTAAAACATTTTTTCCGACAGGGACAAATGGAGGAATCACTCCAAAACCCCCTGTTGCCGGAAAAGAACGAAAAGATATTTGATCTGGTCAACAAAAAACCAATTCAGGCGCGGCCCGCAGAATTGGCAGCCAACCCAAGAAGCAGAAGCGCAAGACTGCGGGTGGTTCAAAAAAGATAAGACGCAAATAAAATGGAAAAAAATAACCGCTCTCCTCTCAAGAACCCGTTTAGGGGTTGGTTCGATCAGCAGTGGGTACTCCACCAATTAACTTTTTTTCTTTTCTTATCCCTATTGGCAATTATTTATATCGCCAATGGCCACTACGCCGATCAGGTAATTAGAAAAATTAACCTCACCCAATCCGAAATAAAAGAATTGCAATACAAGTACAAGACACTCAAAAGTGAACTCATGTATAAAAGCGGTGAAGACCAAATGATTCAGGCAGCAACACCGCTTCAATTAAAAGTTAACAATGAGTTGCCCTATCTCTTAACCCCACCCAATAAAAACTGAAACCGGAACCGCTCAGATGGATGTGAAAAATGACATATTATGGAGAGTTTATTTGTGCTTCCTGCTCATGGTAGTAATCGCTGTCGCTATCATCGGTAAGGCAGTCTATATTCAGCAGGTACAGGGTGCTTATTGGAGAAGTCTAAGTGAAAGCCTACATCAACGAATTGAAGAAATAGAGGCCGATCGGGGAACCATATTCACAGAAGACGGACAAATGCTTAGTACCAGTGTTCCAAAATTTGATATCTATTGGGATACCCGCATAGCTACCCTCAGAAACAACAACAACCAGTTGTTCCGTGAAAAAATAGATTCACTTTCTGAAGCTCTTTCCAACTTATTCAGAGACCTGAGTACGGGCGAGTACAAAGTAATGTTGCAGCAGGCATTCCAAAACAAAGAAGGTTTCTTCCTGCTGAAAAAGAAAATTTCTTTTCGCGAGTATGAACAATTCAGGAACCTACCCCTGGTCAACCTGGGAAGATATACCAGTGGTTTTATACCTGTTGAGAAAAATTTTCGGCTCAATCCCTTTGAAATGCTCGCATTGCGCACCATCGGTCTAGCCAGAGACACCAATCAGGTAGGACTAGAAAATTCATATGACTCTGTTTTACAGGGAAAATCGGGAAAGCAACTTGTTCGATTCATTGCAGGTGGTGTAAAAGTTCCTGTAGGAGAGGAACAATATATATCGGAACCTGAAACCGGAAGAGATATTATCAGCACACTTGATGTTTTTACTCAAAGCATTACTGAAAAAGCTTTGATGAATGCCATGGTGAAGCAGGACGCAGTTCAGGGATGTGCCATCGTCATGGAAACACATACAGGAAAGATTCGTGCCATGGCGAATTTGGGCAAAATGAGTGATGGTTCCTACTGGGAAGATTTTAATTATGCCATTACGGCGTCTGAACCCGGTTCCACTTTTAAACTCGCTACCCTGCTGGCTTTACTGGAAGATAAGAAGATCTCTCTAACAGATATGATCGATGTTGAAGGAGGCAAATGGCAATTGAACAACCAAACTGTATTGGATGCGGAGTTTCATGGTATTCATGAAGAAACCGTACAACAGGCCTTTGAAAAAAGCTCTAATGTGGGTATGGCAAAGCTGGTATGGAATCATTATAGCAATCGGCCGTCTCAATTCATCAACCGGCTGAAGAAATTGCATTTAGACACCCCAATGGGAATAGATCTAACAGGCGAACGTCTTCCGGTCATTCATCGTCCAGGCGAAACCATGTGGCATGCCAATACACTGCCCTGGATGGCTTTTGGATACAACATTCAAATAACGCCCTTACAAATATTGTGTCTCTATAATGCCATCGCCAACAACGGAAGAATGATGAAGCCCTATCTGGTAAGTGCCATAACCAGGGAAGGGCAGCTACTTCGGGAGATTTCACCGAGGGTGGTAAGAGAAAATATTTGCAGTGAACAAACCCGCAGACAATTAATTGAGTGCCTCATAGGCGTATGCCTGAATGGTACAGCCAGGGTAGTATTTAAAAATTCATCTTTTCCGGTTGCAGGAAAAACTGGCACAGCCCAGGTTGCTAATGGCAATCAAGGGTATAACATAAATATGTATCAGGCATCTTTCGCCGGCTTTTTTCCTGCCAATCGGCCAAAATATACCTGTGTGGTGGTTATAAAAAATAAAGTAGGTGCAAAACAATACCATGGATCAGAAGTAGCAGCTCCGGTATTCAAAGAAATTGCAGACAGACTCTATACCAGTTTCTCCAGAAAGAAAGAATTACCCGCTTCTTTTAAACAACTACCTGATTCTATTCCTGTTCGTTGGGTGGGTAATAAACAAGACCTGCAACAAATTACACAATCACTTAAAATATCCATTGAAGATTCATCTGATAATTGGTCAGAGTGGGGTGATTTGAAAGGTAATCTTCGAAGAGGAATGGTTAAAAACAAAGTCATAGGGGAAAAAGAAATGCCCTCTTTGTACGGACTTGGGTTGAGAGATGCATTGCAGCTAGCGGAATCAAGGGGTTTACAGGTTCGCATCAGTGGCAAAGGGAAAGTAATGAATCAATCGATCCCTGCCGGAGAAAAAACAATACAAGGACAGTTGCTTCGAATACAATTGAATGAAACGCTGAACAATAGACCCTAATAAAATGGCCAATCTGCAGCAGATATTATACAAGGTACCATTGATACAAACCAAGGGGTCACTCGACGTTGCAGTTCGTGAATTACGCATCGATTCACGACAGGTTCAGCCAGGAGATTTATATGTTGCGATAAGGGGATCTCAGACAGATGGACATTTATTTATTCCTGCAGCGATTGCTGCCGGTGCCACTTCTATAGTTTGTGAGGAACTGCCCCCAATTACACCGGAAGGAATCACATTCATCCAGGTAAAGGAAACCGGGGAAGCATTGGGTTGGATGGCCCATCATTTTTATGGAAATCCATCCCAGCACCTCACCCTCATTGGCGTAACAGGTACAAATGGAAAGACCACCATCGCCACACTTCTTTTCCGTTTGTTTTCTTCTTTGGGTTATCAGTGTGGCCTCATTAGCACAGTTCAAAATCAAATAGCTGAAGAAATTCTGTCCTCAACACACACTACTCCCGATGCCATTCGTTTGAACGAACTGCTGAGTCGAATGCAAAAAGCCGGTTGCACCCATGTATTCATGGAATGCAGTAGCCATGCCATTCATCAACACAGAATTACCGGACTACAATTTGCAGGAGCCCTATTTAGCAATATAACCCATGACCACCTAGATTATCATAAGACTTTCGATGAATACATACGGGTAAAGAAGAGCTTCTTTGATCACCTGCCAGCGAATGCATTTGCATTGACCAACGCTGATGACAAGAGAGGAATGGTCATGCTGCAAAATACCAAGGCAATCCGTCGAACATACAGCTTACATCAGCCAGCTGATTACAAGGGGAAAGTATTGGAAAATGGATTGACCGGACTTGTTATGCTGGTTAACGAGGTACAGGTACATTTTAGACTGATAGGTGAATTCAATGCGTATAATTTACTGGCAGTGTATGGAACTGCCTGCTCACTGGGAGAAGAGCCTGCCAGGGTGCTTACTCACCTCAGTGCTTTATCGGGTGCAGAAGGTCGTTTCGACTACCAGGTCAGCAATTCTGGTATCATCGGAATCATTGACTATGCTCACACCCCCGATGCGGTAGAAAATGTATTGACGACCATCCGTCAACTAAGATCAGGAAATGAATCAATCATTACTGTAGTTGGATGTGGCGGTGATCGTGACAAAACCAAGCGACCCGTAATGGCAAAGAAAGCGGTTCAATACAGCACCCGGGTGATTTTGACAAGTGACAACCCCCGATCTGAAGATCCTACGGATATTCTAAATGACATGCAAAACGGATTAGAAGCAGCAGATGCAAGGAAATACCTGACAGTAGTGGACAGAAAAGAAGCCATTAAGACCGCAGTATCTCTTGCAAATAGCGGTGACATCATTTTGGTTGCAGGTAAGGGCCATGAAAAGTACCAGGAAATCAAAGGAATAAAATATCCTTTCAATGATAAGCAGGTGTTGGCTGAAATATTTCAACTACTCAATAAATAATTAATCATTAACTGAAAACAGTCTATGTTGTATCATTTGTTCAGCTGGCTCAGTAAGACCTTTCACCTCCCGGGTGCAGGACTGTTTCAGTTTTTGACTTTTCGCATTGCCATGGCAATCATATTGTCATTGTTGATTGCCACTATTTATGGAAAAAAGATGATTGAATTTCTTCGTCGCCGCCAAATTGGTGAGGCAGTAAGAGATCTAGGATTAGAAGGTCAAATGCAAAAAAAGGGCACACCAACCATGGGTGGCATTATCATTCTGTTGAGTATTTTAATTCCGACACTTCTTTTTGCTAACCTGGATAAGCTCTATATCCGTCTCATGATTTTGTGTACTGTTTGGTTGGGATTGATTGGTTTTTTAGACGATTATTTTAAAATCAAGGCACGTCAGCGTGCACTGGCTTCCGGTGAAAATTTTGTAAAAAAAGACAGCGATGGTTTGGCAGGGATTTCAAAAATAATCGGACAAATTGGATTAGGAATTATCATCGGTGTATCACTTTATTTCAGCAATGCAGTAACAGTAGAGCGTGAAGTAATTACCACACCAAGCGCTCAGTTGCAAAAAGGAGAAAGACTGGCAAAAGATTCTAACATCATTACCAGAAAACTCAATGGGATAGAGAAACGTTTTGTTAAAGTTAAAACACCCATCACTACCATTCCTTTTGTGAAGAACCATCAATTCAATTACAGCAAACTGATAAGCTGGATCGGACCGGGGGCAGAGAAATACACTTGGATCATTTATATTTTAATAGTAACATTCAGAGTGACAGCAGTATCCAATGGCGCCAATCTTACTGATGGATTAGATGGGTTGGCAGCCGGAGTAAGCGCTATTATTGGAGCCGGTATTGGTGTCTTTGTTTATGTAAGTGGTAACTATATTTTAGCCGACTACTTTGATGTAATGTATATCCCGAATCTGGGAGAGTTGTCCATTTTTGTTGGGGCATTTGTTGGGGCCTGTATAGGTTTTCTTTGGTACAATGCCTTTCCCGCACAGGTTTTCATGGGTGATACCGGGAGTCTGGCCTTGGGAGGCATCATTGCTTCATTGGCAATCATTGTTAGAAAAGAGCTGCTCATTCCTATTTTTTGTGGGGTATTTCTGGTTGAAAACCTGAGTGTAATTCTTCAGGTGAGTTATTTCAGGTACACGAAGAAAAAATATGGAGAGGGAAAAAGAATATTTCTGATGAGTCCGCTTCACCACCATTACCAGAAAAAAGGATATCACGAGAGTAAAATTGCTGTTCGTTTCTGGATCATTACGATTATATGTGTTGTATTATCCATCGTAACACTTAAGATAAGATAACCCATGAAAAAGCGCCTGGTCATATTGGGAGGAGGTGAAAGTGGCGTTGGTGCGGCATTGTTGGCTGCTGCAAAGGGGTATGATGTATTTCTAAGTGACGGAGGAATGCTCAAACCCTCCCTTCGCAGGGAGTTGGAAGAACAAGGAATCGCTTTTGAAGAAGGGGGGCATAGCATCAACAAAATAATCATAGCCGATGAGGTAGTGAAAAGTCCGGGCATAGGAGAAAAAAATCCCATCGTTCAACAGCTTCGCTCCAAAGGCATACCTGTAATCGGAGAGATAGAGCTTGCTTTTCGCCACAAGGGTGACAGCCAGATAGTTGCCATAACCGGAAGCAATGGAAAGACAACCACCACTTCTCTGATTTATCACATCTGTCGTACTGCAGGTTTGGATGCGGCACTTGTAGGAAACATCGGGCATTCCTTTGCACGCCAGGTTCATTTTCAGCCCAAACCTTTGTATGTTCTGGAAATCAGCTCTTTTCAACTCGACGATGTACGCACATTCAGACCACACATCGCAGTATTGCTTAACATAACAGAAGATCATCTGGATAGATACGACTATCAGTTTACCAATTATATCAATAGCAAATTCAGAATCATTGAAAACCAAACCAATGAAGATTACTTCATCTACTGCCAGGATGATGATGTGATCATGAAAAAAATCCCATTCATTCATTTACATACTAACCCATTACCCTTTTCTATGAAACAAGAAGTAAAAAAAGGAGCATACATCAAAGGAGACCAGATGATGCTCAGAATTCAGGAAGAAAGAGTGAGCATGAGCATCTACGATTTTGCCCTGAAAGGAAAGCACAACCAGTACAACACCATGGCAGCGGGAATTGCGGCTGCAACCCTTGGAATCCGAAAGGAGAAAATAAGGGAGGCGATTCACAATTTTCAAAGCCTTGAACATCGCATGGAATTTATTGCGATGGTACGTGGTGTTGAATTCATCAATGATTCTAAAGCTACCAACGTAAACAGTACCTGGTATGCATTAGAAAGTATGAATAAGCCGGTTGTTTTGATTCTTGGTGGTGTGGACAAAGGAAATGACTACCAGCTAATCGCCGACCTGGTGAAAGAAAAGGTAAAAGCCATTGTATGTATGGGTACCGACAACAAAAAAATTATTCAGGCATTCAAAGATATTGTACCGGTAATCATTGAGACTGAATCGGCTAAAAAGGCAGTCAACGCTTCTTTTAAGCTGGCAGTGAAAGGTGATGCTGTCTTGTTGAGTCCGGCTTGTGCAAGCTTTGATCTTTTTACCAATTATGAGGATCGTGGTTTACAATTCAAAAGTGCAGTAAAAGAATTATAACCTCAAAACATCAAAATGTCAGTCTCCAACGATCCTAATTTGGTTCAACTTCCCACCATTGATGGCATGAAGGGACAGCTGGCTAGTAAAACATCCGGCGACAGATACATCTGGGGGATATTGTTGTTGCTATCATTGATTTCAATTCTTGTTGTATATAGTGCAACCGGCTCGTTGGCATATAAAATGAATAGGGGTAATACCGGATTGTATTTATTCAAGCAGTTGTCATTCACCATCATTGGGTTAGTGATTGTGTTTTTTCTGCATCGAATGAATTATACATTTTATTCTAAAGCGGCTTCATTTCTTTTTATTATTTCTATTCCCTTATTGGTTTACACTTTATTTTTTGGCGCCAGTATCAATGAAGGTAGCAGGTGGATTAAATTACCCGTAGTTAATCTTACCCTGCAAACCAGTGACCTTGCAAAACTGGCCTTGTTCATGTATATATCAAGGTTGCTAAGTCGAAAGCAGGAGGTAATCAAGGATTTTAAAAAAGGGTTCGTTCCGATTGTACTCCCTGTTCTGCTCATCTGTGCACTCATCATGCCGGCGAATCTTTCCAGTGCCTTACTTACAGGTGCAACTGCTTTGTTATTGATGTTCATAGGGAGGGTATCATTCAAGCATATATTTTTAACCATACTTGTTGCTTTGATACCCATATCCGTGATTGTTTTAATAGCAGTGTTTACGCATCAACAACAACCTGCTGAAGCCAGCCGTTCTGCTGTAGTAGCTGAAAAAATGAGGTCGGTAGGACGTCTTGGAACCTGGGTAAGTAGGGTGCAGGATTTTATTTATACGGTGGATAAGGATGTGTCTTATCAGGTTCAGCAAGCCAATATTGCCATTTCTAATGGAAATATTTTAATGGGTCTTGGTCCGGGTAATAGCAGACAACGGAATTTTTTACCCCAGGCATACAATGATTTTATTTTTTCTATCATCATTGAAGAATATGGGCTGGCCGGGGCGACATTCATCACCTTCATTTATTTGTTGTTCCTATTTAGGTGCATTCGGCTATTCCGAAAATGTCCCTACGCATTCGGTGCTTTTTTGGCTTTGGGCTTGAGTTTTACACTGGTGATTCAGGCATTGGCTAACATGGCTGTCAATGTTCATCTCCTTCCGGTAACCGGTGTTACACTGCCATTGATCAGCATGGGGGGCAGTTCTTATTTGTTTACCTGTGCCGCAATTGGAATCATATTAAGTGTAGCCCGAAACGTAGAGCAACTGGAAGGAAAAGAGTTGAATCCAATCCCTTCACCTGAACCGGTTCCAGCAACATGAACGCAATAAAAAACATATCATCTCTTTCAATATCCGAAATAGGAAAAAAAAGAATCATTGTAACCGGTGGTGGTACAGGTGGACATATCTTTCCTGCTATTGCAATCGCAAAAGCCATAAAAACCGCTGATTCCGGGTGGGAAATTCTTTTTGTTGGGGCCAAAGGCAAAATGGAAATGGAAAAAGTACCTCAGGCAGGCTTTGATATAGTTGGAATCTCCATTGCAGGATTCAACAGAACAGCTTTTTGGAAAAACTGGAAGCTTCCCTTTCAGCTTCTGAATAGTTTCAGGGAGGTGAGTGCTTTATTCAATCAATTCAGACCCATAGCTGTGATTGGAGTTGGAGGCTATGCATCTTTTCCTGTAATGCGGTACGCCCAGTTCAAAGGCATTGATACTTATTTACACGAGAGCAATTCATTTGCCGGAAAATCGAATATTCTTTTGGGTAAAAGGGCAAAATCTATTTTTGTTGCCACAGCCGGCATGGAGGCATTCTTTCCTCCACAGCGCATCATAATTACCGGTAATCCTGTCCGGCCGGAAATTGAAACCAATGTGTTTCCAAGAGAGGAGGCCCTGCGTACTTTTGGTTTGAAAGATGGACTACCCACTGTTCTGGTGATGGGGGGAAGTCTTGGTGCCAGAAGTATCAATGATGCCATCTCGAAGAATCTATCGCTGCTGCAGTCAAAAGTTCAGCTCATCTGGCAAACCGGTAAAAACAATGCTGAACAGTATGCTGCAGTGGCAGGTTTATACCCCAATGTATATGTGAATCCTTTCATTTATCAGATGGATGCTGCCTATGCGGCTGCGGATATCATAGTTTCCCGCTCTGGAGCAATGACAGTTGCGGAAGTTTGTCTTGCAGCAAAAGCCGCAATACTTATTCCCTTTCCACAAGCGGCTGAAGACCACCAGACTGCCAATGCCCGTTATTTAACTGATCGAAAAGCTGCTTTGTTATTGGCCGATGCTAAGGCAGCTTCTGAACTCATACCACTGATTTTACAATTAGCTGATAATACTGCTTTGAGAAAAGAACTTGGAATGGCTGCCGGAAGATTAGCAGTTAAAAATGCAGCTCAAAAAATTGCTCAAAATATACTGTCAAATACAAATGCCTGATCAGCTGAACATATCATCCATTTACTTTATCGGCATTGGCGGCATTGGCATGAGTGCTTTAGCAAGATATTTCAAATCCAGGGGTGCAGCTGTTTCAGGTTACGACAAAGCAGCTAGTCCGCTTACCAATCAACTGGAGGCAGAAGGCATTGATGTACATTACATTGAAGACCTGGAACTGATTCCTAAAAAAGTGGATTGTATTGTTTATACTCCGGCAGTTCCTGCACAACATGCCGAATTAACTTTTTACAGAAACAACGGGTACCGTGTTGTTAAGCGGAGTGATGTTTTACAGTGGATCACTGAAAATACCTTTAATATCTGTATTGCCGGTACGCATGGCAAGACAACTGTATCTACCATGGTAGCCCACATCCTTCGGCACAGCGGCTACGGGTGCAATGCCTTTCTTGGAGGAATATCTGCCAACTATGGTACTAATTTCTGGAGCAACGAGAGAGCCGTTGCGGTAATTGAAGCAGATGAATATGATCGCAGTTTTCTAAAATTATCACCAGATATAGCAGTTATCACAGCCATTGATCCAGATCACTTGGATATCTATGGAACTGCTGAAGAAGTGGAAAAAGCTTTTCAGGAGTTTTCTGGAAGATTAAAACAAGGGGGCCGGCTGATTTATCAATCAGGGATCGGTAACAGCAACAGATTCAAAACAAAAAATATCATTTCATATAGTGCTTCAGATTCAAGTGCCAATGTCGCAGCTGCCAACATACACCTGAACAATGGAACCTATTTCTTTGACGTAATGGGTAAAGCGTTTTCCATACACAATTTAATGTTGACAATGGGAGGTCGCCATAACATTGAAAATGCGGTTGCTTCCATTATAGTTGCGGTTCAACTGGGTATTGAGGAACAAGCAATTCGAGAGGCATTGGCTGAATTCAAAGGAGTTAGGCGACGCTTCGAATATCGGTGGAATGAAGAAGGAAGAGTTTTGATTGATGATTATGCGCATCATCCGGAGGAGTTACGTGCCCTCATAAATGGGGTTCGCGATATTTATCCGGATGAAAAGATAAGGTTGGTTTTTCAGCCACATCTTTTCAGTCGAACGAAGGATTTGGCTGAAGGATTTGCTGAAAGTCTCGATTTAGCAGATGAAGTAATTCTCTTACCCATTTATCCGGCTAGGGAATTACCCGTTGAAGGGGTAGAAAGTGTGATGATCAGAGATAAAATGAAAAAAGCCATCGCTCACATAATGACGCGGGAGTCATGTAAAGAATGGATAAATGATACCCGGCCTTCCTTACTGGTGATGGCAGGTGCAGGTGACATTGATCAACTGATCAATGAAGTGGTGAACAACTATAAAAATGCAAAGAATGCGTAAGCTAGCCTGGAAAAAAATTATCATACGTACCTCCTGGATTCTTCTTGGAATCGGGGTCATGGTGGTTTTGGGGGCAAGCATGATCAGTCATTCAAAACAACCCTGTAAGGATATTCAGGTGACCATAGAATCAGCCGAATCCGGTTCACTTTTTATAAATGAAAGAGAAATCAGGGCTCTTCTTGATAGCACATTTACCATTATAAGTAAACCCATCCATCAGCTGCCTCTTAGATCCATGGAACTGATGTTAGAGGGAAATCCATGGATTGCCAATGCTGAAATTTTTATCGATAAAAATCAAGTTTTACATGCTATTATCAGAGAGCGATTGCCGATTGCCCGATTGTTTACACTCCAGGAAAATTCCTTCTACATCGACAGCACCGGAGTAAGACTGCCACTGAGCAATCAATTGACGGTGAGATTGCCGGTATTTACAGATTTCCCATCCGATCAACCAGTTTTGTCTGCTCCGGACAGTGCTTTGCTGAAAGATGTCATTGCAATCAGTCAATTCATTTGGTCGGATTCATTCTGGTCTGCTCAGGTGAGCCAGGTGGTAATTTTACCGGGTAATCGTTTTGAGTTATTCCTACTCACCGGCACACCCTCGGTTATTCTGGGAGATGCTTCTCATCTAGAGGAAAAATTTCATAAGCTGGATGCATATTTTAGGAGTGATTATTTTAAAATGGGATATGGAAAGTATGCTCAGCTTAATGCAGAATTTCGGCGGCAACTCATTGGACTTCGGAAGGATTCACTTCACTCTAAAACAGGCATTGATTCCGTTGGCTTTTACCAAGCGGTTGAGGGAATTGAGCGAGGAGCGTCACAGATGAAACCGACTGATGGAAGTCCTTCTGCTTCCTTTATTCCAGAGCCCTCTTCCATGAAGGCTTCCAATACCCAAATCCAGCTCATTTCAAACGATAAAAACATAAAGAAAAGTTACAATAAAGAACAGGATTCGACGTTATCAAAGAAGGCTTTTCAGACGGGTAAAAAAGATCCTTCTGAAAAGACCCCGGCGGCCAAACCAGCAAAGAAGCCAGCCAATGAACCGAAATAAAAGAAAACATTGATTTTACAGCAACAACAACAAAAACAGCATTATGAGTCAAATTGAATCACCCATCATTGTAGGCCTCGACATAGGTACTACGAAGATTGCCGCCATCGCAGGTCGAAAAAATGAATTTGGGAAACTGGAAATCCTTGGTTTTGGCAGGGCCAACAGCAATGGAGTAAAACATGGTTTGGTTTTGAACATTGACCAAACCCGTCGTGCCATTGTTCAGGCATTAGAAAACCTGCAAAAATCTAACCCGGCATTGCCCATTAATGAGGTATATGTTGGAATAGCCGGTCAGCACATCAAAAGCCTTCAGACCCGCGGAGATATTGTAAGGCAAGATGCTGAAATTGAAATCTACAAGGAGGAAATAGATTTGTTGCTCAACAACCAGCGCAAGACTTTTATTCCTGCCGGCGATCAAATCATAGATGTAATTCCCATGGATTTCCATGTTGACAATATACCCAACATCAAAGATCCCATTGGCTATAACGGAGTAAAGGTCGGTGCCAATTTTCACATCATTACGGGTGACCGTAATGCCATCAGGAACATACATCGTTCGGTGGACAGGAGCGGACTTACCACCAAAGATTTAGTATTGCAACCACTGGCTTCTGCCAGTGCGGTAATGAGTGAGGTGGACATCGAGGCAGGAGTTGTTATACTCGATATTGGGGGTGGAACCAGTGACCTGGCAGTATTTTATGAGGGAATACTGAAACATACTGCAGTAATTCCTTTTGGCGGTGAAAACATTACCACTGATATAAAAACCGGATTAGGTGTATTGCGCAGTGAGGCCGAAGCGTTGAAAGTACAATACGGAAGTGCCCTCGTAGATGCAGCTCAATCGAATGCTTACATTACTATTCCGGGTATAAAAGGGATGCCTGCCAAAGAAATCAGCATGAAAAGCTTGGCGGGAATAATTCAAGCACGGATGGGAGAAATATTGGAATTTGTTTCTTTTCATTTGAAGCAGGTTGGTCTTGACAATCGTGCCATGAATGGGGGCATTATTCTTACCGGAGGTGGCTCTCAATTAAAACACCTGATTCAATTGACTGAATTCATTACAGGATTGAATGCAAGAATAGGTTATCCAAACGAACACCTGGCACCTAACCACATTGAAGAATTAAAAAAGCCAATGTACTCTACATGCATTGGTCTTATATTGAAAGGATACAACGACCATGAGCCTCAGTACCAGCAATATTTGGAGCATGTAAAGTTGGCAGAAGCCACCGCATCTTTGGCTGACACTACATTACCAGCCGAGGAAAGCTCTGATCTCAAAGATTTAAAACTTGTAGTTAAGGAACCCAGAAAATCACGTGTTAACTTTTGGGATAAGTTTAAAATTAAAATGATCGATATGTTCAGTGAAGAGGACCAGATGCTTAATCAATAAAACCTTACCTAACTTATAACAACAACCCATCTTTCGATACCCTTAAATTCAGCAGTATGATACATTTTGACCTTCCCAAACAAAAATCCTCCATTATAAAAGTAATCGGCGTTGGTGGAGGAGGAAGTAACGCAGTTAATTTCATGTTTGAGCAACAAATAGAAGGCGTTGACTTTGTGATATGCAATACAGATGCCAAAGCAATCGAACAAAGTCCGGTTCCCAACAAAGTTCAATTAGGTCCTCAGTTGACTCAAGGTCTTGGTGCCGGCGCCAACCCTGAAATCGGAAAATTAGCTACGGAGGAATCTTTTGAAGAGATCAGACGCATACTGGAGCTCAATACCAAAATGGCCTTCATAACCGTGGGTATGGGTGGTGGTACCGGTACAGGCGGGGCTCCCATCATTGCTCAGATTTGTAAAGAACTGGGGATATTGACAGTAGGTATAGTTACCATGCCTTTTTCTTTCGAAGGTCCCCGGCGCAATCAGCAGGCCGAAGAAGGAATTCGTCAATTGAAGCCATTGGTTGATACCCTACTTGTTATCAGCAATGATAAGCTTCGGGTACAATATGGAGATTTGAAAGCACGTGAAGCATTTGCCAAAGCCGATAATGTTCTGGCTACTGCAGCCAAATGCATTACTGATATCATTAATAGTCGGGGTCACATCATTGTTGACTTTGCAGATGTATGTACCGTGATGAAAAATGGAGGAGTTGCCATTCTTGGAAAGGCAGAAGTGGCTGGGGAAAACAGGGCACAACTTGCAATAGAACAAGCACTTTCTTCTCCTTTATTGAATGATAACGATATATTGGGTGCCAAGTGGATTCTCATCAACATCAATAGTTCAGAGGGAGAGTTTGAATGCACCCTCGATGAAATGGATATCATTAATAATTACCTGCGTCAACAGGCAGGGGCTGATACCAATGTTATTGTCGGTATCGGATATGATGCTGAATTGGGAGATAAAATTGGTATCACACTTGTGGCTACCGGGTTTCAGCACAAGGATTCATCCCAACCCTCTGCCGAGATCGTGACCAAAAAAGAGGAGACTGATAAAATAGTATGGGTTCTTGGAATGGATCATCCGGAACAGCAGGCACCTAATACTCCAATAGCTCCTGTTGTTGAAATGAATGAAGCCCCCTCATTGCCAATTGAACAAGGAGAGACAAGCCTCCCGATGGAAAGTGTTGCACAGGTAGAAAGAGAATCAATAGAATCTGAATTATTCACGGAGCAGGTGATGAGTGTGAATGACTTCGGCATTACAGATGATTTTGAAGAAGACTCAGATGAAGTATTCGATGGGTATCCTCTACGTTTCGAATTATCACCCGAAATTACTTCAGGTGATGAGGATGTACCCTCACATCAAAATAGGGAAGAAGAAGTGAATAGTTTAATTGACTTTACACTGAACCAGGGAGAGCCAAGTTTGCCTACTGAACTTTTATTGGGTGGACTCTTAAGCAGACCCAAACGCATTTATGAAGAACCAGAAACCGAGCAGCAGCCTACAGAGGTTGCTGCTCATTTCGAATCTTCGGAAATTGTTCCTCAGGTTCAGGAACTTGTTCAAGAACTTCAACAGGATCTTCCTGAAGTTCAAGCAATTCTACCTTCGGTTGATGAAGCGCTAATGCCAACTCCATCAGCTCAGGAACAGCCCGTAGAAGAAATGGAGGAAGTTTCTGGCGAAATGAATTTTCAATTTGTTGTTCGGGAAGAACCTGTTGAGCAAAAAACGCAGCATACTAATCCTGTGCCGGTATTAGATGATCAATTTTTTAATGAAGCAGAAGAGCAAAAAAGGAAAGCTGCAGAGCGCTTGCAAAAACTACGTAATCTTTCATTTAACCTCAATAATCCTGCAGATCCTAACAACGAATTTGATGTTGTTCCTGCCTATGTCAGGAAGAACATGGAAATGTTTGGAAACACCTTAACTTCTGTGGAACAGTTTTATAGTAAAATTACCGTTGGGAAAGATGAGAATGACCAACCGCGTATTTCCACCCGGAATTCTTTTCTGGAGGGTAAAAAGCCGGACTAAAAAATATATTTAACTTGCTGGTGATTGTTGTTGTTACCCCGGGGCCGAACCGGGGTTTTTTTTACAACATTCTTTTGTATTGCTTGTTACTTTTATTTGTAATCTTTGAATATGGCACGTATTGTAATCACAGGCGGTACCGGTATGGTGGGTTCGGCTTTAGCGAATATTCTGGTAAAAGTTGGTCATCAGGTTACCATCCTTTCGAGAAAGGTTCCTGAAAAAGTAAATCCAGCTTATGCATCTGCTCTCTGGGATCCCAGTAGGGGGTCAATAGATACTTCTGTTCTAACTGATACCGATATTATCGTTAATCTGGCAGGAGCAAATGTCGCAGACAAAAGATGGACGGCCGCCCGCAAACAAGAAATTCTAAAAAGCAGAGTGGATGCCGCTACCACTATTGTGCAGGCTCTTAAGCAGTATCCGAATCAGGTAAAAGGTGTTATTAGTGCTTCGGCAATAGGATGGTACGGAAAAGATACAACAACAAGTCTTGTAAGTGGATTTCAAGAGTCCGATGAGGCAGATGATTCCTTTTTAGGAGATACCTGTCGACAGTGGGAGCAATCAATCAAACCAATTGAAGAAATGAACAAAAGATTGGTCATTCTTCGAATTGGAATTGTTCTTGATAAATCCGGAGGGGCCTTGCCTGCCTTTTTGCAATCGCTTAGATGGAGGGTTGCGGGTATTTTAGGAACTGGGAGTCAAATGATAAGTTGGATACATTTATTTGATCTTTGCCAAATGATCTTGTTTGCCATAGAAAACGAAGAAATAAAAGGTGTCTTCAATGCGGTATCACCCCATCCTGTCAGCAATGAGCAATTTAATCGGAAGCTTGCCGAATATTTGCATGGAGATACCTACATCAAGTTGCCTGTTCCGGCACCCCTACTTCATGCTCTGTTGGGAGAAATGAGTATAGAAGTACTAAAGAGTGCCACTGTCTCTTCTTTGAAAATACGTCAGGCCGGATTTGTTTTTCGTTATCCCAAATTATTGGATGCCTTCCGGGAAATTTTTCCAAAGACCTAGCAAAGTACTTACATGAAAGACCCGAAATGCATGAATAATTTCCGGTCTATTGTTATAGTTATCGTGTTTAATTTCGAATGGGTTTTCCTGACTTTAAAACACTTTGGATTCTTTCCAGGGTTTTCTTTTCACCACATAAACCCAGGAAGGCCTCTCTTTCGAGGTCGAGCAGGTATTGTTCAGAAACAAGGCTTTGTTCGCTAACATCACCCCCACACATTACATATGCCAGTTTTCGGGCGATGAGGGCATCATGATCGGTAGCATATTTTCCTCTCCACATGCCATTGATTCCGGAGAGAAGTGCTCCCAACGCTTGCCGCCCCAGAACTTTTACATCTTCTCTTTGCACAGGCATTACATATCCACTATCTGATAATTCAATCACTTGTTTTTTAGCTTCGGCAATGCGCCTACCTGTATTTAGGATGATTTTATCGGTACCTTTTCTGAAAACGCCCATATCAAAAGCTTCATGAGCTGAAGTAGCTACTTTGGCAGTAGCTATGGAGAGGAAACGACCTTTCAGTGTATTGGTTTCGGGCTCATCTGCATGCAGTTCATCCCCTGCCCGGAGGGCAAATTCTTTGGTCCCTCCGCCGCCCGGAATTAATCCAACACCCATTTCAACCAAACCAATATAAGTTTCTGCGGCAGCACAAACTGCATCGGCATGCATGTTCATCTCACATCCCCCCCCAAGGGTGAGTCCATGGGGAGCGGTTACTACCGGAATCGATGAATACCTAAGACGCATCATGCTATTCTGGAACATTCGAATCGCCATGTCTAATTCGTCATATTCCTGTTCAATAGCCAGCATAAAGATCATTCCAACATTCGCACCCGCACTAAAATTGGCACCGGAATTAGCAATGACAAGGCCCTTGAATTTTTCTTCTGCGATAGAAATGGATTTGTTCAATCCCTCCAATACCTCACCTCCTATGCTGTTCATTTTCGTACTCCACTCTAGTCCTGCAACCCCATCACCCAAATCATACAAACGGCATGCGCTGTTTTTCCATATCAACTGATCGGTGTGGTGTTGAAGAACAATAAAGGCGTCACCACCTGGAATTGGCTGGTAACTTTTCGTTGGAATGTGGTAAAAAAGCTTTTTCCCTTTCTCAATCTTGTAAAACTTTGTATGGCCATTTGCTACCATGTCTTCTACCCAAGTTGCCGGGTTGTAACCAGCTTTTTTCATTGCATTGACAGAAGCGGCCACACCCAAAACATCCCAGGTTTCAAATGCACCGATTTCCCAACCAAACCCTGCCATCATCGCATCGTCCAGGCGATAAACATCGTCTGTAATCTCCGGGATGCGATGGGAGATATAAGAAAATAGCCGGTAATGAAATTTTCTGAAAAAGTCTCCGGCCTTATCGGTGGCAACAGCCAATGCTTTGATTCTTTCGGGCAACGCATCAATTGCTTTAGCAGCTTCTACCGAAGCAAATTTTGCCTTGGTACGGGGACCGTATTCCATGGTGGAAAGCTGAAGCGTTTGTATAACTTTTCCCTCAGCCGATTTAATTTTTTTAAAAAATCCCTGCCCGGTCTTGTCTCCCAGCCAATTGTTGTCCACTAATTTTTGCAACCAGGCGGGTACAATAAATGTATCTCTGGCTTCATCCTTGGGGCAATTTTGGTAAATACCACCTGCAACCTTCACCATGGTATCGATGCCTACTACATCGGCAGTTCTGAAAGTGGCCGACTTGGGGCGACCCATGAGTGGTCCGGTCAACGCATCTACTTCATCGATGCTCAGGGAGAGTTCCTCCATGATCTGGAAGATGCTCATCATGCTGAACATGCCGACCCGGTTGGCTATGAACGCCGGGGTATCTTTACAAAGGACTGTTGTCTTTCCCAGGAAAAGATCACCATATTCCATTAGGAAGTCAACCACCTTTGGGTCTGTTTGTGGTGTGGGTATGATTTCAAGCAAGCGCAGATAACGCGGAGGATTAAAAAAATGTGTGCCACAGAAATTTTTCCTGAAATCATCCGATCTGCCCTCACTCAACATATGTATTGGTATCCCTGAAGTATTGGAAGTGATCAGTGTCCCGGGTTTCCTGAACTTTTCTACTTGCTCATAAATGATTTGCTTTATATCCAGTCTTTCTACCACCACTTCAATGATCCAATCGCAAGAAGAAATTTCTTTCATGTTGTCCTCAAAATTACCCGTAGTGATGCGTTTTGCTACGTCTGCTGTGAAAACAGGCGAGGGATTGCTTTTGATGGCTGCTTGCAAAGAGCTGTTCACCAACTGATTTCTGGCAGCTGCTTTATCACTGCCAGCTGCTGCTGCCGGTACCATATCAAGAAGAATAACAGGTAATCCAATGCCGGCGAAGTGGCAGGCAATTCTGGACCCCATGACACCACTACCCAAAACAGCGATTTTTCGAATGGATCTATTCATAAAGCAATCTTTGCCGTAAAATTAGTTAGTTATGCAACTAATTGTATCAGCGGGTAAAAAAAAATTTAAGAGCCACCAAATATCAACTAATTACAGGCAAAAAGAAGTCCTGAGGTTGTCGGGACTTCCCTTGGGGGGATATACTCAGAAAAATTAGTTATTCTTCTGAGGTCCTGGCCCCCTTGAAAGCCATAAAAAGGCAAACAAGGTAAATGGTTAGAAATAAATAAACGAGCATATTGGGGGGGTTATCGTATAAATTTAACAAATAAAAAATGAAGCGGTTCAAAAAAACAGTGTAAACCCCAATAAATCCTACTGTTGTGGAAAAGATATATTCTCATTGACAATTATGCAGGATTTTTTACCTGTTTAACTAATTCGCATAGCTATATAGCCAGACTAAATTAGAGGAATAGCAATGAATTAGGCTTGTATCTGTCTTCAATGGGCTTTTAATCCGCCCTCATTACCGCTGTTGGTGGGAAAAGACCATTTACAACAAACCGCAATCAGCTGACAAACAATACCATAAATTTGTGGGATGGAAATTACCACTCAAATGGTCCGTGATTTATGTGCTCTATCTAAACTGGCTGTTAGCGAAGAAAATTTGCCTGTTTGGCAATCAGATTTGCAGAAAATGGTTGGCTTGGTAGAGCAGTTGCAAAGAGTTGACACGCGTGGAGTCGAGCCACTCTTGCACCTGGGTAATTCGGATCAGGTTTTGCGGGAGGATAAAGTTGAGGGTTCGGTATCACTGGAACTTGCGCTTCAACAAGCCCCCGCAGCGATCGCACCTTATTTTTCAGTTCCTACAGTGATCAATCAAAGTAACGCCAGAAATCAAGAAAATTAATCCAATGCAAACCGCCATCATCCAGCTGGAAAATATTGAGAAGAGTTATTTCATGGGTAACCATACCATACCCGTTTTGAAAGGGATCAGTTTAGCTATACAGCGCAACGAATATGTGGCATTAATGGGTCCTTCCGGTAGTGGAAAGAGTACGCTGATGAATATCCTAGGATGCTTGGATTCACCAACCGGGGGTAAGTACGTACTCAACGGCCAGGATGTCAGCAAAATGTCTGATGATGAACTTGCCCAGGTCAGAAACAATGAAATTGGCTTTGTTTTTCAGCAATTCAATCTTTTACCGAGGTTAACAGCGGTAGAAAATGTTGCGTTACCACTGGTTTATGCCGGAATCAGCAAAAAAGATAGAATCGAAAGGGCCCTGGAAGCCCTGCGAAAAGTTGGACTGGCAGACCGGAGCCACCATAAGTCGAACGAACTTTCCGGAGGTCAGATTCAAAGGGTTGCCATTGCACGTGCTCTGGTGAATAATCCTTCCTTGTTGCTGGCGGATGAACCAACCGGTAACCTTGATTCGAAGACTTCCATTGAGGTAATGGACTTGTTCTCTCAAATTCATGCTGCAGGCAATACGGTGGTTCTTGTTACGCATGAAGAGGATATTGCTGCTTATGCGCACAGGGTAGTTCGGTTGAGAGATGGTTTGGTAGAATCCGATACCATTCGAAAGGCAAAGACCCTGCCTGTTGAATCATAGGCTTATCTTTTCCCGAACATTCTCTTACTTACTTTGTTGCTTAAGGATGTAATTTGAGGATATGGCGATGAAGATTTACACTAAAACAGGGGACAGGGGTTACACTTCACTAATAGGCGGTACAAAGGTAGCCAAAAGCAACTTGCGCATCGATGCTTATGGTACCGTTGACGAATTGAATTCTTTTATAGGTTGGGTGCGCGATCAGCTGTCGGATGAACCCGGAAAGGCAATGCTGGCAGAAATTCAGGATCGTCTTTTTACCATTGGTTCTTCACTTGCCTGTGATCCGGTGAAGGAACCGGCCATGAAAATACCCGATTTGTTGGAAACGGATGTAGAATTCCTGGAAAAAGAGATTGACAGAATGAATAGCCATCTATCTCCGATGCGTTCATTTATTTTACCGGGGGGGCACACTGCTGTTTCCGCCTTACACATCGCTCGAAGTGTTTGCCGAAGAACCGAGCGTTGTTGTGTTTTTTTGATGGAAAACAATTTGTTCATTGATCCATTGGTCATCAGATACATCAATCGACTCAGCGATTATCTATTTGTTCTTTCCCGATATACTGCCTGGCAATTAAAGGTAGATGAGATACCATGGAGACCTCGGGTAAAGTAGCACCTAATTTTCTCCGGAAATTATTTTGCCGTCTTTCATCTCCAAAAGACGGTCACTCTGCGCTGCAAGTTCTTTGTTGTGGGTGACGATTAAAAAACTGTTTCCAAAATCATCTCTTAGCTGTAAAAAAAGTTCATGTAATTCGCGGGCATGCTTGCTATCCAGATTTCCGGTTGGTTCATCAGCCAGAACCAAAGCAGGTTGATTGATGAGTGCACGGGCAACAGCAACTCTTTGTTGTTCTCCTCCCGATAATTCGGTCGGTCGGTGATGTCCCCTTCCGCTCAAACCTAATTTTTCCAGTAAACTGGATGCTCTTTCAGCTGCTTCTTTTTTTGGTATTCCTGCAATCCAGGCGGGAATACAAATGTTTTCCAGTGCGCTGAATTCAGGCAAAAGGTGGTGAAACTGGAATACAAAACCCATGTTCTTGTTGCGGAAAGCTGCCAGTTTTCTTCCTTTTAGCAGTTGAAGAGGGGTATCCAGTAACTCAATACTACCACTGTCAGGAAGGTCGAGTGTTCCCAAAATGTGCAGCAAGGTACTTTTACCGGCTCCGGAAGAGCCTACGATACAGACAATTTCACCCTTATTAAGTTCTAAGCTAACATCTTTGAGAACCTCCAGGTTGCCATAATTCTTACTGATATGTGCTGCACGAAGCAGGGGGGAATTGGTCATACAGGTGCAAACCTACAAAACCGGACAATAACCGCCCTTTTTTAACCGTTTTCTTTGGTAAAGGTTAACATTATCGATTGGCTGGTATTGTTTATACGGCTACATTTGCAAAAAAATCAAATCCTATGTTTTGGACGTTAGAATTGGCAAGTTATCTGGAAGAGGCTCCCTGGCCTGCCACCAAAGACGAATTGATTGACTATTCTATCAGAAGCGGTGCCCCCCTGGAAGTGGTGGAGAATCTTCAGGAACGGGAAGACGAAGGGGAAGTGTATGAAAGCATTGAAGACATTTGGCCCGATTATCCCAGTCAGGAAGATTTCATGTTCAATGAAGATGAGTATTAATTAATTCATTCAAAAAAATTCAATGGCCACCGCTCAGGTGGCTTTTTTTTTCAACTTCCGGGTAGGCAATCAAACCTATTTTTTTTGAAAGCTTATTTTAAAACCCAATAGAACCAGGGTTAAAACCAATACAATGGTATTGGCCAAAAGAACCGGCCCACTGGAAATGGCAAAACCATAAACCAGCCATACAAGGGTGCTCGTAATAACTATCAGCACCATCCATGTACTGAGGTCACCCACACTTTTTGACTTCCAGGATTTATATACCTGTGGAATAAATGTGATGGATGTAAGAAAGGAACCGAAGTAGCCAATTAATTCCACCCATTGTGCCGGAATGCTGAAAAGAAAATTCATTGAGTAGTTTTTATTCGGTGATACCAGCTTTTTGCATAACAAGATCACTCACGCCCGTATTGGAATAACCTCCATCGTGAAATAAATTTTGCATGGTTACCATGCGGGTGAGATCTGAAAAAAGGGTTATGCAATAGTTGGCGCAATCTTCCGCACTCGCATTGCCCAGGGGAGCAATGGATTGGGCATAGTCGAAGAAATCACCAAAACCCTTGATACCGGTACCCGCCGTTGTTTTGGTGGGGGATTGAGATACAGTATTGATGCGAACTTTTTTTGTGAGTCCGTAATGATAGCCAAAACTACGGGCAATTGATTCCAACATGGCTTTGATATCAGCCATGTCTGTATAGAAAGGAAAAGTGCGTTGTGCTGCCATATAGGTAAGTGCGACCACGCTGCCCCATTCATTGATGGCATCCAGCTTCATTGCAACAGCCAGCATCTTGTGAAGTGATAAGGCAGAAACATCCAATCCTTTTTGATAATATTCATAGTTGAGCTCTGTATAAGGTATTTTTTTTCTGATGTTTACACTCATGCCGATGGAATGCAACACAAAATCAATCTTACCACCCAAAATTTCCTGAGAGCGGGTAAAGAGATGTGTCAATTCATCTATGTTGGTAGCATCAGCAGGAATTATTTCAGCTCCTGTTTTTGCTGCCAGCGTTTTAATTTCACCCATCCTCATGGCAATCGGGGCATTGGTAAGTACAAAGCGAGCTCCTTCTTCATGGGCTTTCTCTGCAACCTTCCATGCAATGGAGTTCTCATCCAATGCACCGGTAATGATTCCTATCTTTCCTTTAAGTAATTGATATGCCATAGAGTTGATTAATTTTTTATTCGGATCTATTATTCCCCAAACTTAAAGATTAAATTCGTAGGTTGGGTGTCAATTATGAACGAATCATTTCCCGGGCATTGGCCAGTGCAGCTGCAGAAGGTGCTTCTCCAGCCAGCATGCTGGCAATAGAAGTAATGCGCTCCTCTTCAGTTAATAGTCGAATACCTGTGTGAATTCCATCTCCCTTTGTTTCCTTGTACACCCAAAAGTGAGCATCTGCCTTTCCTGCAATTTGGGGTTGATGGGTAATACAAATCAACTGATGATTTTCGGCCAATTCTTTCATGATGAGACCCACCTGTCTGGCTGCCTCACCACTTATACCGGAGTCAATTTCATCGAATAGGAGGGTGGGTAATTGCATGGAAGCTGCTACCAGTGATTTAATGCAAAGCATCAATCTGCTCAACTCACCCCCGCTGGCAACTTTTTTAAGGGGTTCCCATTTACCGGATCGATTGGCATCAAAAAGAAATTCGATGCGATCAGCCCCATCCTTTCCGGGTAATATTTCAGTTATCTCAATTTGAATAGATGCATTGGGCATACCTACCCTTTCTAATAAAATTCTCATCTCCTTTTGCAGCGGGGTGATTACTTTTTTTCTGGCGGCACTCAGTTGGGATGCTTTTTCTACCACCTTCTTTCGGACTGCAGCCACTTGCTGTTCCAGTTCTTTTATTGCTTCCTCTTTCTTTTCAGCACCGGTTTGTTCCTGCCTAAGTTGCTGCAATAGAGTAATCAAACCCTCGGTATCTTTTACTCCATGTTTTTTCAATAGTTTATATCCATCTGCCAGTCTTTCATTGATCCATTCAGCTCTTTTTTCGTCCACCTGACATGCTTCTTTCAAGTTATCCAATTCATCAGAGATATCATTTAGTTCAATTTGAACAGATTGTAAACGAGTAGCCAGCTCTTGTAAGTCGGGCATCATTTTAGTAAACGCCAATAAGGCCTGACCTCCCTGTTTTAGTTGGGGAAGAACAGGTTGCTCAGACTCCTTCAGCAGGTGGGTCATTCTATTGAGCATCTCTAAGATTTGACCTGCGTTGTTGAGCAAAGACAGTTCCCTGTCCAGATTTTCCAATTCGTCATTCAGGGG
This sequence comes from Sediminibacterium sp., assembly GCA_046079965.1. Classification (GTDB taxonomy): domain Bacteria; phylum Bacteroidota; class Bacteroidia; order Chitinophagales; family Chitinophagaceae; genus Sediminibacterium. The sequence goes on from JBJTTC010000197.1 coordinate 61,762, forward strand.
AGCAAACGATTCCAATTCTTTTAACAAAAACTGTTTGTAATCTCTTTCCAGGTTTTCCTTTTGGACCTCGCTTTTTAATTCATCCAGCTGCTTTTGATTGGTTTGCCAGATTTGCCAATCAGATTGATAATGCCTGAGCAATTCAGGTTGCCGGGTTAGTGCATCAATCACGCTTCTCTGAAAATGGGTATCTCCCAACTCCAATGCATCGAATTGACGATGGAGGTCAACCAAAAGCCCTCCCAATTCCCGAAGTTGAGGAAGGGTAACAGGTGTATCGTTGATGAAGGCCCTGGATTTACCATTCACAGCAATTTCTCTTCGTAGCAGTATTTCATCGTGAACATCCTCCAGGTCATTGCTGATTAACCAGCGACTGATGTCATCTGTAGGATGGGGATTGAAAATACCTTCTATACAACATTTTTTTTCCCTGTTGAGCAACACCGAAGAGTCAGCTCTGTCTCCCAGTATGAGTCCCAACGCACCCATTAAAATACTTTTTCCTGCACCGGTTTCTCCTGTAATGATGTTCAACCTGGGGGAGAAATTGACCGACAGGTCATCAATGATGGCATAGTTCTGTATGTGAAGAAATTGCAGCATAGAGAAAAGGAATGAATCCCGGTAATGCAAGTTAAACTCCTGTTTTGGGTTCAGCAAATCAGAGCGGTAAATACCTGTTATTTATTCACCTGTGCAGCGAGCAATGCCCGCTTTTGCGCGTTGATCGAGAGAATTTTTGTATTCGTGTTCGTTCATATTCAGGCACTGTCTGTAAAATTCAAGAGCCAGCTGCTTGTTACCCCGGTTTTCGTAAATCTGGGCAGATTGAAGTGCCGCCCTTGCAGCGAAGTATTCCGGTCGGTCTTTTCCCAGGCGAATGGAATGGGAATAATATTGCAGTGCCTCATTTGATTTTCCCAAAGCGTCATAAATTCTTGCCAATCGGTAATTGTATTCCAGCTGGCTGGACACTGACACCAGTCCGTCGGTCGGAACGGAGTTGAGGATACTCAGTGCTTCGTTGTGATAACCACCGTCGTTGAGCAAACGGGCTTTTAGCAACCATTTATCCGGCCATTTTCCTGATTTCGCGTCAGCCAAAGCTTTTTTGTCTGCATCTGAATAGGTGGCTCCTCGGCTAATTGCTAATTTTCGCATTTGTTCAGCCCTGATCAGGTCGTTTTCCAGCAAAAAACACCAGCTGAGTTTTTGATAGACATCTTTGACATAAAATTTCCCTTTGAATTCCTGCAAGAAGGATTCAAAGTGTTGTCTTGCAGCTGCGGTATTAAGTTTATACAGATGAGCATATCCCAGCTGGAAATCCCAAACAGGTGTGGTCAGGTATTCGGGTGAATCTTGTTTTTTGCTGATCAGGGTAGATGCCAGCGCCGCTTGTTGGTGATTCAGGGCCAGATTAGCAGTCATGTACAGCAGCAGGTGATTTTTAGTTAAGTCTAGCTGTTGTTGTCGGGTGAAAAGAAGCGCCTCATCCTTTTTATTTTCCAGATAATAAAGAAGAAAGGGATAAACAAAAGCCGCTTCCTGGTTGAATACTTTGCTCCATGGGTCTGTACCATTGACGAACGACCGAACGATTTTCATTCCTTCAGAAACAGAGCCCCGCATGCCCAAAATTCCGGCAATCCATCGATACCCCTTGGGGATGGTTCCTGTCAGTGCCTGGACTGTTCCAAAGGGTAGGTCATTGGGAGTGAATGTTGGAAAGCTTTTTCTGTTCTCTTTGATGAGCAGGTAACTCCTGCGACAATCCCAGGCGGCCTCCCAAAATTCTCCTGCCTTTATGAGGGCAGCTGCCCGCTGCAAATAAATCATTCCCTGGCAATAGAGATAAAAGGGGGAGGAAGAAGGACCGGTTTTGATTCTGGTCAATCGCTTCTCCATTTCTACTCTTGCGGTTTTCAGCTCTTCAGGGTCCTCATTCAAAAAAAGGGAGTAAAAATCGATGTAATTGTCCAGCAGCTCCGGAATCAGGTTTTGCGGATTTTGTTGCCTTGCTTTTTGAACCAAACGGCTTCCACTGTTAATTCTCAGTCGTGTTATTTCCTGGAAAGCCTGTTGACAGGTGCTGTTGAATTCAAATACCGGTTGGGCCTGCAAGATGCCGGCAGTCAAAAAAATGATTCCAACAAGTAAAAAGCGTTTTGGCATTTCCCTGGCATAAAAAAGGGCTGCCCTTCGGAAACCCTTCTTAAAAAAATATAGGTCTTTATTTAACCCAATTACTTAACTCCTACATTGGCATTTAATTCCGTATCAACCAGAATTCTACCGCAGTTTTCACAAACGATTATTTTTTTGTGCAAACGGATTTCACTTTGGCGCTGGGGCGGAATTGAATTGAAGCAACCTCCACAGGCATCTCTTTCAACAGGAACAACTGCCAGCCCATTGTGGTAGTTCGTGCGGATGCGGTCATAGCTGTACAGCAAGCGACTGTCGATGTGTGCCCTTGCCTCACCACTCAATTGATTGAATTCAGCTTCTTCTTTTTCGGTATCAACGATGATTTTTTCCAACTCTCCCTTCTTGTGGGCGAGAACACCTTCTTTCACTGCAACCTGTTTGCGGGCTGCATCTAAAACTTTTACTTTTTCAGCCAGCTCATCATTTGCATCACGTATATTTTTTTCACACAACTTGATTTCGAGTTGTTGCATTTCGATTTCTTTGTTGATGGCTTCATATTCCCTGTTGTTCTTTACCTGATCACTTTGCTTTTCATATTTAGCCATCAGCGCCTCACTTTCCTTGATGGCAGCTTTTTTCCCTTCCATGTATTCGGTGATGCCATTGATTTCTTCTTCAATGCGCACTTGTCGGCTCTTTAACCCCTGGATTTCATCTTCCAGGTCACTAACTTCCATCGGTAATTCACCGCGAAGCACTTTTATCTCATCCAGTTTGGAGTCAATTTTTTGCAATTTGAGCAGGTTTACCAACTTTTCTTCTACCGAGAAATCTTTGACAGCAGCCATATAAACGATTGATTTATAATCAGATATGAAAAAATAATTTCGTAGGTTACCGGATTCTAATTCTAATTTACTGATAATCAAACTGTTACCAACTCAGTGTCCCTGAAAATAACACACAGGGTTGGTATCAATGCCTGATTTTAGGACGGCAAAGGTAGGGAATTTGCTTTGTAAAACGTCCATAATTAGTTCAGGGGTGAATTGCTCAGATTCCCAGTGCCCAATATCGGCAACCACCATTCGATGATTGGCATCGAAAAATTCATGGTATTTCATATCAGCAGTGATAAAAAAATCTGCTCCTGCGGCAAGTGCATGGTCGAGTAAAAAACTTCCGGTACCGCCACAAACAGCAACCCGGCTTACCCGTCTGTTCAATAGGGGAGTATGTTTGATTACTTTCAGAGAAAACGTAGTTGTGATTTGCTGCAGGAACACCTTTTCATCTACCGGCTCAGGTAGGTGGCCAATCATACCGCTACCAACGGCAGAATCTGAATTCAATAAACTCAACCAATTGTAAGCTACTTCCTCATAAGGATGGCTTTCCATCAGGGCCTTCTGTACCTGTTCTTTGAGGTAGCTGGAAACCAACACTTCCAATTTTGTTTCTGCTACTTCCGTTCTTTCCCCAACAGTTCCAATAACAGGATGGGCTCCCTCTGTTCCTTTGAAGGTGCCAATGCCTTCCACACCAAAACTAGCTTCATGGTAAAGACCAATCGTGCCCGCACCGGCTTGAAACAAAGCACCGCGAACAGTTTCCAGCTGGGTGGTAGGAACATAGGTAATCAATTTGAGCAATTGAGCTTCTTTGGGGAGTAAGATTTCAGTATTGATTAATCCCAGTTTTTCTGCTATTTTCCGGTTGACACCTTTGGCAACATTGTCGAGGTTGGTATGGCAGGCATAGATCGCCACATCGTTTTTAATGGCAGCAATGATGGTTTTTTCCACATAATTTTTCCCATTTAATTTTTTGATGCCACGAAAAACTATCGGATGATGGGCTACAACGAGGTTACAACCCTTGCTTACTGCTTCCCTGATTACTTCTTCAGTGGCATCAAGGGTACACAAAACGCCGCTGCACGACCAATCCGGACTACCGGTGATCAACCCTGCATTGTCATAAGACTCTTGCAGGGAAAGGGGGGCAAATGTTGCAAGCTCGGTAATGATAGATCGTATGGTCATGGTTGTTTGGAATGGGGTGACCCGATAAAATTAGACCAAATCAGGTAAACGAAAAACTGCAACTATCTTTACACCATGGATTCCCGTTATCTGCTGTTGGATGGAAAAAAGAAATCTACCGGCTCACCATTGATAGATGTCGATAACCGAACATTTCGATATGGGGATGGCTGTTTTGAAACCCTGAAGGTGTTATCGGGTCGTATTCCTTTGTTTTCTTTTCATGTTGACCGCTTGTTCTTTTCCCTTGAACAACTAGACATGGCCATTCCCCCACATTTATCGGCAGAACGACTGGAACAACAGATAATTGAGTTGGCAACAGTCAATGGCCATGCTTCGAATGCCCGCATTCGATTGACCTTTTTCAGGGGTTCGGGTGGCTTACATGATCCGGATGCTTCCTATCCACATTGGCTCATTCAATCTTGGTCGGGTCCGGAGTGGACCGGAAAAATTAACCTCAATGGTGTTGACCTGGGAATCTATCCTGATGCCAGAAAAAGTTGTGACCGGTTCTCGAATTTGAAGTCGGCACAGTTTCTTGCTTATTCTATGGCTGCCCGTTGGGCAAAAAAAAATCATTGCAATGATGCGGTCGTATTGAATGCGAATGGAAGGGTAGCAGATACAACTATCTCCAATCTTTTTGCATTGGTGGAAGGTAGTTGGCGAACACCCCCATTAGCGGAGGGACCCATCAGCGGTATAATGCGAAGATATGTGTTGGCTGAGATGCGCAAAGGTGGAATACCAGTCGAGGAAGTACCGCTTTCAGTAGAAGATTTGGCTGCAGCGCAGGAGATATTTCTTTCCAATGTAATGTCTGGTATCCGATGGGTGAAAAAAATGGGAAACAATCAATTTACCAATGCCGCAACAGTTCAGCTTTACCATCAAATAATCGTACCTCTTTGGAAAAAATCCTAAAGGGTAAATGGAGGGCTCAACCATTGCTCATTAGATTTGTTGTAATTAAAAATTTCATTTTGAATACTCCTCTTCGCATCATGTGGTTCAGGCGCGATTTGCGTCTTTTTGACAATGCTGCTTTCGATGCAGCACTCTCGACTCGGGAACCTGTTTTACCCATATTTATTTTCGATTGGCAGATTTTAGATATGTTGGAAAATAAAAAAGACAGGCGAGTGGAGTTCATCCACCGGACTTTGCTGGAGATGCAGGAAGTACTCAAGAAAAAAGGGAGTAGTTTGGAAGTTTATTATGGTCAACCCCTCAAAGTATTCCAGTCGCTGATGAAAAAATATACCGTTACCGCAGTATATACCAACCACGATTATGAACCCTATGCGATAGAACGGGATGAAAAAATCTTGGCAGAGCTGAAAAAAAAGGGGATTCCATTTTATACTTTCAAAGACCAGGTGATTTTCGAAAAAGATGAAGTAGTGAAAGATGATGGAAAGCCTTACACGGTTTTCACACCTTATGCCAACAAGTGGAGGGCGAAACTGGCCATAACCGGTATTCCTTCCTTTCCTTCAGAAAAAAAGTTACAATACTTACATCAACAAGCACCGGCAGCTATTCCCCCATTGAAGGAGATGGGTTTTGAAGCGAGTGGTGACCCCTTTCCTCCCACTAAAGCTGAAGATGCTGTTTTACAGCATTACAAGGAGAAGCGAGATATTCCCGCCTTATCCAATGGTACATCTCACCTGGGTATTCATTTGCGATTTGGAACCATCAGTATCCGGCAGTTGGCTGTTCGAGCAGGACAGCTAAGTGCTACATTCCTGAATGAATTGATTTGGAGAGATTTTTATCAGATGATATTGTTTCAATTTCCACGGGTGGGTAGAGGAGAAGCTTTCAAGAAAGCATATGATGCCATACCCTGGAGAAACAGTGAAGCTGATTTTAAAAGGTGGTGTGAAGGAAAAACCGGTTATCCTATCGTTGATGCAGGAATGAGACAACTGAATGCAACCGGATACATGCACAACAGGGTGCGTATGATCGTGGCCTCCTTTTTAGCCAAGCATTTACTCATTGACTGGCGCTGGGGGGAAGCCTATTTTGCATCACACCTCCTGGATTTTGATCTTGCCGCGAACAATGGTGGCTGGCAATGGGCTGCAGGAAGTGGTTGTGATGCTGCCCCCTATTTTCGCGTGTTCAACCCGACGTTACAATCACAAAAATTTGATCCACAGCAAGTGTATATTCGGCAATGGGTTCCGGAATGGCAGGAATTAACGTATCCCGCCCCGATGGTCCCCCATGATTTTGCCCGTAAGAGGGCATTGGAAGTATATGGCAAAGCGCTGAAGGGGGAATAAAATCAGAGAAGAAAAACATTCACTGTTTCCTGTGTTTCATTTCCCTTTAGCCTGTGATAAACTTGCATCAATACCTGAACAGCTTTTTTTCCTTCTATACCCGCATTTTTGCTGAATTCATTCACATAGAGTTCAATGTGTTGTTTTTGTACCGATTCATCCATTTCCTGCGCGTGCGAGCTCACATATTCGCTTAATCTTGGCCATTCTAACTCAGCGTTCAATAAACTTTTCCTGATTAACTCATCAACCTTATGTTGGAGCTCGGAAGGAAAATGTCTTTTCATGGCTATCCCGCCCAATGGAATCGGGCTGCGCAAGCTATCCTCCCATCTTTTGCCAAGATCTTCCAGCAGCAACAATCCTCTGTCGGCATAGGTGAATCTGTTTTCATGGATGATTACACCCGCGGCTACTTTATTGGTGAGTACTGCATTTTCAATTTCATTAAAAGGCATGATTTTTTTTTGCTGTAGCCCGGGAAAAATATAGCTCAACAATAAGTGAGCAGTTGTATGTTCTCCCGGGATGGCTATGGGAAGGTGGTTGAATTGTTCGGGAGTCAGCCTTCGGTTTTTTTCGGAAGTAATTAAAAGAGGTCCGACCCCGAATCCCATCGCGCCGCCGCTGTTCAGCATTCCGTATAGTGATAGGATGTTCGGCAACACACCATAGCTGATTTTAGTAACATCCAAACGGCCAGTGATCGCCCACTGATTCAGTGTTTCCACATCTTCCAGTACAGGAACGAATTCAATTCCGCCAGTATCAATTTTTTGATTCACCAAAGCATCAAAAATAAAAGTGTCGTTGGGACAGGGGGAAAAGCCTATGCTGAGTTTCATGGTTGGTGTACAGAAAATTGGGAAGTTTCTTTTATTAGGGTTCCGAGTAACTCAATAAGATGTTGATTCAGGTGGTCAATCGCCAGGGATATGTTCCATTTCTCTTTGTTGCGCTCACCTACGTTATTCGAAACGGCGCGCATTTGTAAAAATGGAATCTTTAATCTAAGACAGACTTCATGTAAAGCTGCACCCTCCATGCTTTCAATAGCCGGCGTTGGTTTTGAATTCTTCCAGTAGTCAATCATGCGCCTGTCGGTAGAAATCTGGTTGACGGATATGGCCATAACTGTTGGAAGATCCAGGAATTGAAAGGAACGGAGATAGGGATTAGCGAGCAGACCTTCCTGATAAGGAAATGAATTTTTGGAAGCGAGCGATAAGTCAAAAATGGTCTTCCAATCATTATTTTCCCATACTCCAAGGTCACCAATGATTTCTCCGCTAACCAAAACTGTATCTCCAACAGAGATTTTTTCATCCAGACTCCCGGCGATGCCAGCTTGTATGATAAGGTCTGGAACATTTTGCAATGCCAATCTTGTAATTTCAACCGATGAAGCGGTTAATCCAATACCGGTGTAGTGAAAAGAAATAGTATGGTTACCCATTTCATTTCCTTGGAAATGATTCAGGGTTGGTTTTACTTCTTCCGGCGTAGCCGCAACAACCAATACATGCATTTGGCGAAGTTCCGAAAAAAGGCTGAAACTGACGCTGTATAAAGGGGTATGCGGTTCAATTCGTAACTTTGCATAAATTTTTGAAAGGGATGGTGTATGTTACCCGATTAGAGCATTTCAATGCAGCACATAAATTGTTCAATCCTGAATGGACAAGGGAAAAGAATGAGGATGTTTTTGGTGCCTGTGCCAATGAGAATTGGCATGGTCATAATTATGAGTTATTGGTAACCATTAAGGGGGAACCGGATCCGGAGACCGGCTTTGTCTATGATGTAAAAAAATTGAGTTCGATCATCAAAGAGAAGGTCATCAGTCAATTAGATCATAAAAACCTGAACATTGAGGTGCCGTTTATGCAGGGAAAGCTTTGCAGTACAGAAAATCTGGTGATAGGTATTTGGCAGCAATTGTTGCCTCATTTACCAAAGGAAGTATTGTTGCATTGTATCAGGTTGTATGAAACACCCCGTATATATGTAGAATATTTCGGGTAACTGTATTTAAGGCCGGAAGCGAACAATTCAACTGTCTAATCAGTTATAGATATATATGTCAAGGCGCGTATCTGTATTTCGAAAGGAACATTTTAATGCTGCACACCGTTTGTTTAACCCTCTCTGGTCGGATGAAAAGAACAAGGCAGTTTTTGGTTTGTGCAGCAACGAACACTTCCACGGACACAATTATGAGTTAATTGTTAAGGTAACAGGACCCATTGATCCGGAAACGGGGTATGTGATTGATCTAAAAAAACTAAGTGATATAATAAAGGCAACTATCCTTGATCGGTTTGACCACAAAAATCTGAACCTGGATACCAAAGAGTTTGCTCAATTAAATCCTACTGCAGAAAACATAGCGGTGGTTATATATGATTTGCTTCATTCGCAATTAGGTGAGTCATATGATTTGCACATTCGATTGTACGAGACAGAAAGAAATTTTGTTGAGTACCCTGTACAATTACCTTAATAAAAAAACAAATGGCTTACAAAAAAACAGAGCAGTATGATGAATCAGTGACCAATGATCTGATGAGTCATTATAAGTCGGTTCTTCAACTCTTAGGGGAAGATGCCGGCAGGGAAGGATTGGCCAAAACACCTGAGCGGATGGCAAAAGCCATGCAATACCTAACGCAGGGATATAACATCGATCCGATTGAAATATTGAATTCGGCCCGCTTCAAGGAAGAAGTGAATGAAATGGTGATTGTTCGCGACATTGAATTGTATTCAATGTGTGAGCACCATCTTTTGCCTTTTTTTGGAAAGGCACACATAGCATATATTCCCAATGGATGGATCACCGGTTTGAGTAAGCTGGCTCGGGTAGTTGATGTAGTTTCGCGTCGTTTGCAAGTGCAAGAACGCCTAACTACCCAGATTGTAGATGCCATCCGCGAATCCTTGAATCCGCTCGGTGTGGCCGTAGTTATCGAAGCCCAGCATCTTTGTATGATGATGCGTGGTGTGCAGAAACAGAATTCTATTACAACCACCTCAGCTTTTTTTGGTGAATTTGAACAGGCAGCTACCCGCAGTGAATTCATGCGGTTGATCAGTAAGCGGAGAGACTAATTTCTGATTTTTACGACATTTGTGTTGCCGGCTGAATCAGTCAGGCAATCTAACTGCAAGCTATGAAACACGCGTATCTTTTTCCCGGTCAGGGGTCCCAATTCAGTGGCATGGGCAAATCCTTGTATGACAATAACTCCGCTGCCCGCACTTATTTTGATCAGGCCAATCAGATTTTGGGATTTGATATCACACAAGTCCTTTTCCAGGGATCGGATGAAGAACTTAGACAGACCCGCATTACACAACCTGCTATATTTATTCATTCTGTAGCAGCATATGCATCTATTTCGAATCCAAAGCCGGATATGGTGGCGGGACATTCTTTGGGTGAGTTTTCCGCACTGGTTGCGAATGGAGCCTTGCGCTTTGATGACGCCCTCCGCTTGGTAAGTATTCGTGCAACTGCCATGCAGGAAGCCTGTGAAAAAAATCCTTCTTCCATGGCAGCTGTATTAGCGCTGGCAGATGAAAAGGTGGAAGAAATCTGCCGTGAAATCCATTTGTCCACCGGAGAAGTGGTAGTGCCTGCCAATTATAACTGTCCTGGTCAACTGGTGATCAGTGGTTCGGTTGCAGGAGTTGCAGCTGCTTGTGAAAAAATGAAGGAAGCCGGGGCCAAGCGAGCATTGATTTTGCCGGTGGGTGGTGCTTTTCATTCTCCACTTATGGCGCCTGCCCGCGAGCAGTTGTCAGCTGCCATTGCCCGAACAGAATTCCAAACTCCTGTTTGTCCGGTCTATCAAAATGTGGTAGCAGCGGCAGTTTCAGATCCTGAAAAAATAAAAATAAATCTGATTGATCAATTGACAGGTGCTGTGAAATGGACACAAAGTGTTCTTGCCATGGTGCAGGATGGAGCCGTAAAGTTTACTGAATGTGGTCCGGGAAAAGTACTACAAGGACTTGTTCAAAAAATTGCCCGGGAGGCGGTAGTGGAGGGAATCAGTTAAAAATTGGGTTTTTTTGTAAAGTCAATAATACCATTGATCCATTCCCCATCGAGGGTTGCATTGTATTTTTTGTAAAAGTTCAACGCAGGTTCATTCCATTCCAACACTTGCCATACCATTCGGGGAAATCCCTTCTCTTTTGCTTCTTGCATTACACTTTCGAATAACAAAGATCCAATGCCTTTTCCCCTGTATTCAAGGGTGACCAAAAAATCTTCCAGATAGAGGCATTGTCCTTTCCAGGTACTGTATCTAATGTAGTACAAAGCAAACCCAACTATTTTGTTATCAGTTTCCGCCACAAAACCCCACCAGACCGGAGTAGCCCCGAAACCACTTTCTTCAAAATGTTGTAGGGTAACAGTTACTTCGTTGGGAGCTTTTTCATACACAGCTAGTTCCTGAATGAGAGAAAGCAATTGAGGGCAATCACGCTTTTCTGCTTTGCGAATGGATATCTCCATATAGGATGACTTATTTAACTGATTGCCTGATCGAGGTCAGCAAGGATGTCCTGAATATTTTCAATCCCCACGCTCATTCGAATTAATCCGTCTGTAATGCCATAAGCATTTCTTTCAGCGGGCGGTATTCCGAAATGGCTCATACTGGCGGGATGGGACAATAGTGTTTCTGAAGTGCCCAGTGAAACGGCCCTCGTACACATTTGCAGTCGGTTGATGAATTGCTTCCCGGCAGCGAGTCCGCCCTTCATTTCAAAGCTCAAAAGTGCACCGGGATGCTTCATTTGTTTGTTGCTGAGGGCAAAGTCTGGATGGTCGTTTAATCCATTATAATTTACGCGTTCAATTGAGGGGTGTTGTTGAAGGAAGTGGGCGACTTCCATGGCATTGTGGCAGTGTCTTTCCATGCGAAGTTCTAGGGTTTTCAAGCCCTGTATAAGCAGGAATGCATCAAAAGGGTTGCTGTTGGCACCCAGCAAAGCATACCACTTCCAAGCTTTGGTATTCATGAATTCAAGGTCTTTTCCAATCAAAACACCTCCCATGGCATTGCCGTGACCATTGAGGAATTTGGTAGTGGAATGAACAACAAAATCAGCCCCATGCAGGAAGGGCTGCTGCAGGTAGGGAGTAGCAAATGTATTGTCAACAGATACGGGAATATTTTTTTCTTTTGCAATTGTGCAAATGGCTTCGATATCGACACAACGGATCGTAGGATTGGCGGGCGTTTCAAGGTGTATGAGCCGTATTGTCTTATCATGAAGCAAGAGATCTCTTACCTGATTCAAATCCCGCATATCAATCAGTCTTGTTTGTATGCCTGCCTCCTTTAAAACTTTCTGCATCAGTTCCTGGGTTCCGCCGTAGAGAGAAAGATGAGAAAGTACGGTATCTCCGGATTGCAAATGACTGAAAAATAATGTACTTAGGGCACCTTGTCCGCTCGCATGTAGCAGGGCCTTTAATTCAAGCGGACTATCATCATCGTGAGTAATACCAAAAGATTCCAAGGCAGCAATAATTTCTTCAGCAACAGTGAAGGTCGGATTGCCCCAGCGGCTATATAATCTTGTTTTATCTTTTCCTGCAAATCTTTCCATGCCTTCCTCTGCCGTGGGGAAGGTAAAAGTTGAACTGGCATAGATGGGTGTATTGTGCGCGTAATTGTCACCAGGATTGTTTCCTGTATGTAAAACAACTGAACTAATACCGGTAAGCGGAATGGATTTTTTCATGTTCACTGGATTTATCTTTGATCCTGTCTAACTTCCATCGTAGGCCCAGGTGACCCAGGTTGCACCCCAGGTAAATCCGCCGCCGAAGGCGGCGAAAACCAAATTATCGCCCTTTTTTAACTGCTTCTCCCAATCCCATAAACAAAGGGGAATGGTAGCTGCAGTAGTATTGCCATATTTCTGAATATTGATCATTACCTTCTCTTTGGGTAATCCCATGCGGTTGGCTGTGGCATCGATGATGCGAAGGTTGGCCTGGTGGGGAACCAGCCATTGAATGTCTTCACCAGTTAGTCCATTGCGCTCGAGTAATTCGGCACTGACATCAGCCATTCCTTTAACAGCGAATTTAAAAACTGGCTGCCCGTCTTGAAATGCATAATGCTCTTTGGCAAGAACAGTTTCTACACTGGCAGGCCTAAGGGAGCCGCCGGCTTTCATGTGTAAATAATCTTTACCGCTTCCATCTGTTTTTAGCAAACTGTCTTTGATACCGACATTTGAATCAGTGGATGGCTCGAGTAAAACAGCACCGGCACCATCACCAAAAAGGATACAAGTGGCACGGTCTGTATAATCTACAATGGCACTCATCTTATCGGCACCGACTACAATAACATTTTTATAGCGGCCACTTTCTATGAACATGGCTGCTGTGGTCAGTGCAAATAGAAATCCGCTGCAGGCGGCAGCCTGGTCGAAACCCCAAGCATTGCTTGCACCAATTTTGTTACATAGTATATTGGCGGTTGCGGGGAAAACCATATCGGGTGTCACTGTGGCGCATATAACACACTCTACATCCAGGGGCGATAAGTTTCTTTTATTCAACAATTCTTGTACTGCTTTGGCTGCCATGTCGCTGGTAGCCTGTCCGGGTTCCCGGAGTATTCTTCTTTCACTGATTCCTGTTCTTGTTTTAATCCATTCATCATTGGTGTCTACCATTTTTTCCAGGTCGGCATTTGTTAGCCGGGTTTCAGGAACATAGCCGCCGACGGCAGTGATACAAGCTCTTGTAGGCATGAATAATTATAAAAGTTGTTCGCAAATATCCATTAATTTATGTTATGACCCTCAGCTTGTTGATAGTAACGGCAGTCCGGTTTACCCTTTTTGCCTTTTTTCCCAGCTTGTTAAAAAAAACCAAAAGCACTAATTGCCCTTCATCAAAAGCGGCCACCGACTTCTTTTGTACCCTTTTTTTAACTTATTTTTGAGAGATATGATTGCGTTTGTCAGAGGAAAATTTGTTCAAAAATCACCTTCGAAAGTTCTGGTAGATGTACAGGGGGTAGGGTATGAATTACAAATCAGCCTGAACACATACTCTGCCATTGCCCAAATGAACGATGGGATGATTCACACGTATTTACATATAACCGAAAATGCACACACATTATATGGATTCCATCAGCCGGAGGAAAAAGAAATGTTTTTGCACCTGATTAGTGTATCCGGGGTGGGAGCAGCTACTGCCAGGGTAATGTTATCCGGGATGGAGCCTCGTGAAATTGCGTCGGCCATTGTAAGTGGGAATACACGACAGTTGGAGAGCATCAAGGGGATTGGAAAAAAATCTGCAGAACGGCTGATTGTTGAGTTGAAAGATAAGCTGGGCAAGCAGTTTTCAGGCAGCAGTCAACCTGTTTCAGGGGTCTTGTATTCATTGGAGTTAGATGCTGTCAATGCTTTGGTTGCTCTGGGGATTGGTCGTGTGATGGCAGAGCAGGCTGTAAAAAAAACCAGGGCGGCAAAAAACGAAGAATTGCCATTGGAGGAACTTATCAAACTATCACTCAAATCGTTATAAATCATTCACTTCAAATCTACTTTCAACCAATAAACCATCCTCTATAGCGTTAATTTGACTTAACCAATTAGTTGGGTTTGAAGCTCCGACTTATTTTCTTACTGCTTGGAATGCTCAGTGCTGTTTTACACTTGACAGCACAACGCAAAGACACTACCCGCTTTCCCATCAAAGACAGGAGGGGCGATGGCTTTTCTTTGCCCAGCAGGAACCCATTCGATATTCGGGATACTTCACTTATAAAAAAAATGATTGAGTATGATCCCCGAACCAAACAATACTATGTTGTAGAAAAAATCGGCAAAAATTATTACAGAAAGACTGCCGCCCTCAGCTTTGATGAATTTTGGAAAATCAGTGCCAGGGAATCTGAACTATCCTACTTTAAAAAGCGCGCTGATGCATTAACCGCGCTGAATAAAAAAACCAACCGGCCTCCCTATCGTGTGTATGATAATTTTTTCGACAGGATTTTTGGTATTGGAACCAATGGACTCAAAGTGGATATTCGACCCAGTGGTGAAGTCAATGTGATGGCCGGTTATCAGGGACAAAATGTTAACAATCCTACCCTTCCGGAAAGGGCCCGAAGAAACGGGGGGTTTGATTTTGACATGAATTTGAACCTGAATGTCAATGCCAGTATTGGAGATAAGTTGAAGTTTCCTATTAACTACAATACCCTTTCTAATCTGGGTTTCGACAATCAATTGAAGTTAGATTATAAGGGCATGGATGATGAGATCATCAAATCCCTGGAAGCAGGCAACATCACTTTCCAGTCAAGAAGTACTTTGATTCCCAGTGCACAAAATTTATTTGGTGCCAAGGCAAAAATGCAATTTGGAAAGGTATTCATCACAGGTGCTATTGCCAATCAACGTTCTATAAGACAATCACTCGCATTACAGGGAGGCGCGGCTACACAAAATTTCAATAAGAAGCTAGACGATTATGAAGAGAACCGTCACTTCTTATTGGGCGAATATTTTAAAAACAATTACAATAAGGTTATGTCTAACCTTCCTGTAATACAATCTCAGGTGCAGTTACAACGGATAGAAGTGTGGGTAACCAACCGGACCGGGACTACTACTGATGCGAGGGATGTGGTCGGTTTGATGGATTTGGGTGAATCACGTCCCTATAACACCAACATTCGCTCCCTTACAACGAGTGAATTCACAGGAAATGGAAACAATGATCTTTATCCGGCACTGGTCAATAATCCATCAGCACGAAATCCGGCAGTCATTAATTCTCTTTTGTTGGCACGCGGACTTCGGCCGGTAGAGGATTATGAAAAAACTTTTGCCCGGAAATTGAATCCATCTGAATACTATTTCAATTCTCAGGTAGGTTTCATTTCCCTCAATGTTCAGCTTCAGCCGGATGAGGTTTTAGGTGTTGCATACCAGTACACTTACAATGGACGTGTTTTTCAGGTAGGAGAATTCTCTCAAGATGTTGCATTGGATTCTACGAGAGGGGTTCAAAAAGTATTGTTCCTTAAATTATTGAAAGCAACTTCACAACGCATCAACCTGCCCATTTGGAGTTGGATGATGAAAAATGTTTACTCTTTGGATTTATTCGGATCTATTCAGCAGGAGGGTTTTCAGTTGAATATTTTGTACGATGATCCGGGAGGAGGAATGAAAAGGTACCTCCCCGAGGGATCCCCGGATATTTTGGGAAGACCTCTGCTGAGCATCCTGAATCTTGATCGGCTCAATGGAAGGAATGATCCTCAGCCGGATGGAATATTTGATTATGTGGATGGTTACACCGTGTTATCCAAACAGGGGCGCATTATTTTTCCCGTTCTGGAACCTTTTGGGCGAGACCTCGAAAGACTGGCATTCAATGGTCAGCCGGCCGCTTTGACAAAAAAATATGTGTATTATGCTTTGTATGATTCCATCAAAGCCATTGCTCAAACCTATGCTAACCTGAATCGATTTATGATGCAGGGCCAGGTGAGGGGAAGTACCGGAGGTTCAGAAATTTCACTCAATACTTTTAATGTTCCACCGGGGTCGGTAACAGTAACGGCAGGGGGACAACAGTTGCGGGAGGGAACCGATTTTATTGTTGATTACAATTTGGGTACTGTGAAAATCATCAATCCGGGTATTCTAAGTTCCAATGTTCCGGTGAATGTTGGTTTCGAAAACAACGCCGGATTTGGTATGCAGCAAAGAAGTTTCACCGGATTACGAGTCGATTACATAGCCAATAAAAAGTTTTCTCTGGGAGCAACTGCCGTGAGACTGGCTGAACGACCCTTTTTTACCAAGACCATGTATGCGGAAGACCCCATTCGCAATTCTATGTATGGTGTGGATGTTGCTTATAAAACAGATTTACCTTGGCTCACCCGATTGCTTGATAAATTGCCCAACTATTCTACCAAAACTAAATCGGTTCTAAATACCTATGCTGAAGCAGCCATCCTCAGACCCGGTCACCCGCCACAAATTGGAAGGGGAGAGCAGGGACTTAGTTTCATAGATGATTTTGAAGGAACAAAAAACAGCATTGATCTACGGTTTCCTCTTGTTTCCTGGACCATGGCATCGACTCCTCAGGGAAATCCACTTTTTCCTGAAAGTATTTTAACTGATTCCATTAACTACAATTTCAATCGGGCAAAATTGGCCTGGTACAATATTGAACCCAATCTTCAAGACAAGAACAGTCCGGGTAACCCTCTCCGGAAAAACGTAGAAGAACTGAGTGACCCCCGGGTGCGACAGGTTTTTACCAATGAACTCTTCCCCCAGCGTACTACCAATATTACAGATGTATTAACTACCACTTTCGATCTGGCTTATTATCCTACCGAGCGATCTCCTTATAACTATGAATACAGGCCAACTGAAATTGATGCCAATGGCAGACTGCGCAGACCGGCAGCAAGATGGGCAGGTATAATGCGTGCGATTGACCAAACTGATTTTGAAACAAGTAACCTGGAATATGTTGAATTCTGGACACAGGACCCATTCATAAAAAATCCGGGTAGCAAGGGAGGAAAGTTGTTCATCAACCTTGGCAACATCAGTGAAGATATTTTAAAAGATGGCAAGCGTTTTTATGAAAATGGAATGAATACGCCCAATATTCCGAGTGATGTAGATAGTACTTCCACCTGGGGTAAAACCCCAGTTAATCCGATACAAATCACCCAGGCATTCAGCAATGACCCGGGTGACCGACCTTATCAGGATGTGGGTTTTGATGGTTTGGACGATGACGGAGAAAGAAGAAAAAGAGCCTATCTGCTTCAACGTTTGGCCAATACTTTCGGGACAGGTTCCCCTGTTTACCAACAATTCTTGAGGGATCCCTCCAACGACAATTATCTGTGGTACAGAGATGCCAATTTTGATCAGGCAGGAACAGGGATTTTGGGCAGGTACAAAAACTTTAATAACCAGCAGGGTAATTCTCCCGTTGCCGGCACAGGAGGTCAGTTCACTTCTGCAGCGACACTGTTCCCCGATAACGAGGACTTAAACAGAGACAATACCCTCAATGAAACTGAAACCTATTATGAATATGAAATCAATCTACAGCCGGGCATGAATGTCGGAAGTTCGCCTTACATAACCGACAAGCGAACCGTAACAGTCAATGCAGCCGATGGGGTTACGCGAACAGAAAATTGGTATCTCTTTCGGGTCCCCGTGCGGGGCTTTACCCGGAGAATCGGAAATATTCCTGACTATAAATCTATTCGATTCATTCGGATGTACCTGACAGGATTTGAAGATTCAGTAGTTCTGCGCATGGCCACATTCAACTTGGTCAGAAACCAATGGCGGCAGTTTACTTATCAATTAGATACCACAGGAACATATACCCCCATCGTGAACAATACAGGTACAGTTTTTAATACCCTTGCAGTGAACCTGGAAGAAAATTCTGCCCGTCAGCCCGTCAATTACATCATGCCTCCCAATGTAGAGCGGATGCAGTTGTTGAGCAACAATGGGGTGAACATACAGCAAAATGAACAGGCCATGAGTATCCAGGTACGAAACTTACTAACAGGGGATGCAAGGGCCGTTTTCAAAACCTTTACCTGGGACATCCGGCAGTTTGGAAAACTGTCTATGTATCTACACGCCGAATCAGTTACCGGACAAAGACCTGTGCGAAACGGGGAATTGAATGCCATCATAAGAATCGGGCAGGACTTCCTCAATAATTACTATGAGATCAAGATTCCCTTGCGGGTTACCCCCCCGGGAAATTATGTGAAAGGACAGGAACATTTGGTCTGGCCGGAAGAAAACAATCTGGACATCGTTCTGCGTGAGCTCATCAACCTGAAACTGCGTCGCAATGCCTCCGGTCATCCGCTGAATAAAATCTACCGGCAAAAACTGGACAGCCTTAAGACAATATCTATGATGGGTAATCCCAATCTCGGTGCCATTGCCGGCATATTGATTGGTATAGAAAATCCTTTCCGTCCTGATGGTCCCATTCAACAAGCCGAGGTCTGGGTAAATGAATTGCGTTTGTCTTCACTCAACGAAGAGGGCGGGTGGTCTGCATTAGGGCGAATGGACCTGACACTGGCTGATTTGGGTAGTATTACGGTTGCTGCAAGTACCCGCAGTCAGGGCTTCGGAACCATTGAACAACGGGTCATAGAACGATCGCGCGACAATCTCTTTCAGTTTGATATGGCTGCCAACATTGATGCAGGAAAGCTGATGCCCCGCAACTGGCGACTCTCCTTGCCGGTGTATGCGAGTCTCAACAGAACAGTCATAACCCCTCAATTTGATCCATTCGATCTGGATGTAAAATTGAAAGACAAATTGAATACACTGAATAGACAACAACAGGATTCGCTTAGGAGTGCGGCCATTGAACAAACTACAATAAGAACGATCAACTTCACCAATGTTCGATTTGGTTCAGCCAGCGGAAAACCGGGATTGTTCAAGTTAAATAATTTTGACTTCAATTATGCTTATTCCATCATTGAACAAAGTAGTTCACTGATTCAGCAAAACAACATTACCAGACACAGGGGAGGTTTTGGTTATACATTTGCAGGAAATGAAAAATTCATCGAGCCATTCAGGAAAATAATCTCCAATAAGACACCCTGGTTGAGCTGGCTTCGAGAGTTTAATTTTAATTTAAAACCTTCTACCCTTAGTTTCCGCTCAGACATCAATCGACAATTCGGAGAATTCATTCCTCGTGTAATCAATACACCAGGAAACAATGTTAACAAAGTAGATACTACCTATGATAAGTTTTTCACTTTTGATAGATATTATCGATTTGGTTGGAAACCCGCACGTTCCGTAACTGTTGATTTCAATGCTGTTGCCAATGCCCGGATTGACGAGCCCAACGGAAGAATTGATACAAAAGAGAAAAAGGATTCAGTTAGAAACCAATTTTTTAATGGAGGCAGACATGTGATTTATACCCAGAGAGCAACCATGACGTATGCCTTGCCTTTGAATAAATTACCACTTACTGAATGGATTCAGGCAAGCTATACTTATGGTGCCAGCTATAATTGGATTGGTGCCAGCCGATTGGCAATTGCATTGGGCAATACCATGGAAAACAGCCAGGATAATAATTTCAATGCTCAATTCAATTTTACCAATCTCTACAATAAGTCAAAATGGCTGAGGGCATTAGATAACCCACCGATACCAAAACAACCGCCGGGTCAGGGCACCAACCAGCAGCCTTCTTCCGGGAATGTGCTGGGGACAGTGATACCGACACGCGAAGAGGTCGTAAAAGATTTGAAGGGAAAAAAGAAAAGGGAAGCACTGAAGAAATGGCGCCAGTTAAAGCGCGATGAGAAGCTGGCCAAACGACTGCTGAAGGCAAATGAGCCAACCCAGCTGAATGGATTTGAACGGACTACCGGCAGGTTAATTACTATGGTAAAAAATGTTTCACTTACTTATTCGGAAAACTACAGGAGTCGCGTACCGGGTTACATGGACAGTGTGAAGGCCCTAGGGCAAAATTGGAACAGCATGGCACCGGGTCTCGATTATGTTTTTGGAAAACAACCTGATACGAATTGGTTAAATAAAAAAGGTCAAATGGGACTGTTGACCAGGGATTCAACTTTCAACCTGATGTTCCGACAAAATCTTGAACAAAGATTGGGACTGAATGCATTGATAGAGCCGGTTAGGGATTTACGGATTGAAGTGAGTCTGGAAAAAACATTCTCTAAAGAATATACGGAATTATTCAAGGATACCACCGGTAGGGCCGGATTCAGTCACCTCGGGGCACTGGCAAGTGGAGGATTTAGTATTTCTTATATCAGTTTTGGAACTTTATTCGATGCTTATAATCCCAATGAGCTTTCCTCTACTTTTAAAAAGTTTCAGGAATACAGGCAAGTGATCTCAGCCCGCGTCGCAGAGGGAAACCCTTATTGGAAAGCACTTGCACCCGGACAACAATTCACTGCTGATGGATTTGCCAAGGGATATGGCCGTTACTCACAAGATGTATTGTTGCCGGCATTCATTGCAGCTTACAATGGCTCTGATCCCTCCAAAATTCCATTGATTCGACAATCCAATCCAAACATCAAGGCAAATCCATTTGGAGGGTACTTACCCCGTCCGAATTGGAGAATGACTTATTTCGGGTTGACAAAAATACCGGGGGTTGCCAAGATTTTCAGTAATATAAGTCTGACGCATGGTTACAATGGTAACCTCAGCATGAATAGTTACAACAGTGCCTTGTTGTACCGGGATCCGCTTCGGTTTGATGCACCCGGTTTCATTGATACGGTGAGTGGAAATTTCGTTCCCTTCTTTCTTGTTCCGAATATTACCATGCGGGAAAATTTTGAACCATTGATTGGGGTCGATTTAACTACCAATAGCCAGATGAACATGCGATTTGAATTCAAAAAAAGCAGGCAGCTAAGCCTAAGTCTGATTGATTATCAGTTGAGTGAAACAAGAAGTACTGAATGGACATTTGGTTTTTCCTGGCGGAAGCAGGGGCTGAAATTGCCCTTTGCTCTACCTTTTAGCAAGGGCAACACCCGGCGATTAGAAAATGACATCAATTTCCGCATCGACCTTGCCATGCGGGATATGGCAATGAGCAATAGTCGGTTGGATCAATCGAATGCTTATGGTACAGGAGGTCAAAAAGAAATCACCATACAGCCCTCCATCGACTATGTAGTAAATCGTCGAGTCAGTTTGAAATTCTTTTTTGATCAAAGAAGGTCAACACCTTATATATCAACATCGGCACCCATAACCAATACGCGGGCCGGTGTCAACGTACGGATTTCCCTAACCCAGTAATCTACTCATCAGCTGCTTCTAAAAGCCCATTTGATCATTTCCTTCCAGGTAATTTTTTTACCATAAAGTAAGATTCCGGTGCGATAGATTTTTCCTGCTACCCAGGTAGTAGCAAGGAAGGTAACTATCAAAAGAAACATACTGATGAGTAATTGAATCACGCTCACACCATCCGGAACTCCATGTGCTACCCTGGCCATCATGACGATGGGGGATGTAAAAGGGAATAGGCTTCCAAAAACAGCCATGCTACTATTGGGATCATTGACTGCGTTGGTCATGATAACAATTGCAAAAATGATGGGCATCATGATGGGGAATAACAGCGCTTGTGCATCCTGAGGGTCTTCATTGACTGCGCTTCCCACTGCAGCAAAGAGGGCGGAATACAAAAGGTATCCTCCCAGGAAATAAAAGGCAAAACAACCTAAGATCAGCGGAAAATTGATGCTTTGTAAGTCCTCCATAATTCCACTCAAAGCACCGCTGTTTTTCATGGTTTCAGCCGCCTGAACCGCACCGGGTCCAACAGGAGGGGGAGTTTGAATTGAAGAGGTGATTTCCGGAAAAATTAGCGGAAGAGCCATTTGAATGCCGAAAATCAGTACAATCCAAATCAAAAACTGAACAAGGCCTACTGCACCAATACCGGTAATCTTACCCATCATCAGTTGAAAGGGTTTAACACTGCTTACAATAACTTCTGCTATGCGGCTAACTTTTTCTTCCATTACACCCCGCATGACCATTGATCCGTAAACAAAAAGTATGATGTAGATCAGGAAACCTGAAAGCATCCCCACTGCATAACTGATTCCTACTTTGGCGCCACTTTCTTTTTTGCCGGTGGCAGACGTGAACCGAATGGGCTCTTCTTTTTTTCGGATGCTGTCTATGGCTGCCTTGGTGATGTTCATTTGAAGCCATCTTTTTTCCTCGAGTGTATTGCTGATCAGGTCTTCCACCTTTTCACGTGTCATCAATCCCATGGCTTTGGCAGACCGGAATTCGAGCGAATCTTTTCCGTTCAAACTAAAACTTGCCGGAATATAGAGGTAGGCATCGTATGTTTTATTGTCCAGTTGTTGACGTAAAAAACTTGTATCTGCCTTTGCAGCCCGAAATTCCAGATCATTTTTCTTTTCAGGCAATTTGCCTTCGAAAAGGTTGGCTTCATCCGCAACTGCGATAACAAAGTTTTCGGTTGATCTGATTTGAAAATATATAAGGGCAGCATAGAAGACTGCGATCAGCAGAGGAACTCCAATGGTGGTAAGTAAGAAAGTTTTCTTCTGCACGCGGCTTAGAAATTCACGCCTGGCTACCAGTAAAGTTTTGTTCATATAAAATCTTTTGACAAATGGATGAAGAATAAGAAAAAATTATTTTTGAAAAGCTCTTGCTGCAGCATGGGTGCCTTCCACCAGCCGTATAAAAATCTCGTTCAATGAGGGTAAAATTTCATGGAACGCTTCTATGTTTTGTTGTTGTTGAATAAAATGGGCGAGAATATCGTTGCTTTTAACCCCTTGACCTATGGTTACTGTCAGTTCCCGTTCTTTGCTGTCAACAACAGAAAATGCCCCGGAGGTAGTGTTTACTGCCGGTTCAGATAGGCGGATATAAAATTTGTTTTCCTTGAATTGCTGTTTGATTGAATGAACACTGCCGTCGAGCATTTTTGCGCCCAGGTTCACCAGAACAATGTGGTCACAAATTTCTTCTACCTGTTCCATCCGGTGGGTACTGAAAACGATGGTACTACCTTTTTTTGCCAGGTTGAATATTTCATCTTTGATAAGGTTGGCATTCAGCGGGTCTAGTCCGCTAAAAGGTTCATCCAAAATAATCAACTTAGGTTCATGTAAAACTGTTGAAACAAACTGAAGTTTTTGACTCATGCCCTTACTCAAGTCTTCTACTTTTTTATTCCACCAGGTTTGCATATCAAGTTTTTCAAACCAATACTTGATTTTTTGCATGGCATCCTGCCTGCTAAGTCCTTTTAATTGGGCCAGATAAAGTACCTGTTCACCAATTTTCATTTTTTTATAGAGTCCCCTTTCCTCGGGCATGTAACCAATTGCATTGACATCGGTAAGGGGATCAAACTTTTTGCCATCAAAGAGAATATGTCCCTCATCGGGATAAATAATGCCCGTGATCATTCGCAAAAGGGTTGTTTTTCCCGCACCGTTGGGACCCAATAAACCGAAGATGCTTCCCTCTTGGACTGAGAAGCTGATATCATCCACCGCTTTTTGTCCGGAATATTGTTTTTTCAGGTGTTGTAATTCCAGCAGGACTTGATTCATAGTAAAAGGCGTTAAGCTGTTAATTTATATCAAATATGCAGAGTAAAATTGAATTCTGCAAAGGTTAGTAGCAAAATGTAGATAGAAATGACAGTCCGAGCTCTTTTTTTTAATTTTGTTTTATAATTCATCCTTATGCCTGTTGTTCGTTTTATTTTCCGCTCTTTTTTACTGCTTGTTTTTTTAACATTTACTGCAAGTTGGGGTTTTCTGGTACACAGAACGATCAATCAATTGGCCATTTATGAATTGCCCTCAGCGATGGGCTCTTTTTTCTTTAAAAACCGGGATTATCTTGTTTATCATTCTCCCCGACCAGATTTGAGGAGAAATTCCGATCCTGCTGAGGCACCCAGACATTTCATTGATTTGGAAATGTATGGGAACAATGTTCCAACAAAATGGGAAGATGCTGTAAAACGATATGGGTGGGATAGCATTCAAAAAGCTGGATTTGTTCCCTGGCACATTGAATGGGTGATGCAAAGATTAACGCAGGCTTTCCGATCAGGTGATAAGGACAGTATTTTATTTTATGCTGCTGATCTGGGGCATTATATATCTGATGCACAGGTACCGTTGCATACCACTGAAAATTATGACGGGCAGTTGACCAACCAGAAGGGTTTGCATAGTTTATGGGAGTCAATGATTCCTGAATTGGAGTTGACAGGTTACCGGCTAGCCTCTTCTCACAAAGCGGTCTATCTTCGGCAACCAGGCAAGGAAATATGGAAATCGATCTGGTCTGCCAATCAGTTGGTACCGGAACTATTGCAAAAAGAACGCGAAGTATCTGCTCAATTTTCTTTGGATGAGAAATATAGGATACAAAACCGCAATGGTCGAGAGGTTAGATCATATAGTACTGCTTTTGCCAAAGCGTATGCTGCCAGTTTGGGTAATACGATCAATCGACAATTAATTGCCGCAACTGATTTGTTGGCAGATTGTTGGTACACTTGCTGGGTTGATGCCAGCAAACCCGATCTGGCGGGAATAACCGGTACATTCACTGATGCCGAGCAACAGCAATACTTTCAGGAAATTTTATACTTCAATAACAATCAGTTGTTGTCCAATAATGCACTTTTGGCCCGCTCGGCTCAGTATAAGTCCGGAAATAGCAATTAACACCTAATACTATTGCTTGTGTGATTAAGTATTAATACCTAGTTGGGGCTGCTTGTTTTTGCCTAATTTGGCAGATAGAAGGACATATATTTCATGCAGCTCTATCTCTATCATTTTTTTGAATTGCTGAGTACCCTGCTGGCATTGTTTTTTTACAGAAACCTGCGCGAGCGGAGAATGGGGATTTTGCTGCCCTTCCTGGTATTTATTTCTGTGGCTGAATATGTGGCAATTCTACAACGGAACGTCTTCCATACCAGCACATATGAAATAAATTATTTGATTTTACTGGTAGAATGGTTGTTTTATAATTTATTATTTCTCCGGTTTACGAGACAAAAATTATACCTCAAATATTTACATCTGAGTGTACCGCTGATGTCAGTTTGTATCGCAGCGAGTTATTTTTTCTATCCGGTTTTTTATCCTGCCTTTTATTATTGTATCATTTCAGCAGGGTTTTTGCTTTCGGTTGCAGCATTGGGTTATTTGTACTCCCTTTTTTTAGATGATGAAAAGCAAGATTTGATGGATGATCCGGTTGGTTGGGTCGCGGTAGGAGTGGTGTTTTTTTTCTCCGGTGTAAGCATCGTATTTTCCTTGTATCAGCTGATACAAGTTCGTAAAGTATATTTATGGGGTGAACCAATTTATACATTGGTCCCTCGAATGTTATCTATATTTCTTTATAGTTGTATATCCATCGCCATCATCAAATGCAGGAAAATTTTTCCATCGTCATCGGTATCCTGATAGCAACGGCTTTTGTTTTACTGTTTGCTTTCATGTTATTGTTGCTTTTGTTGCATTACAGCAGGAAAAAGCAACGCATGATTTATGAGCAGCAATTAATGGAGGAGAAATACCGTCGGGAGTTGGAACAAGTGGAAAGAGAGGTTCAGGAACATACTTTCCAGATGATTGCGCAAGATATTCACGACAATGTTGGACAGCAACTCAGTCTGGTTAAGCTCAACCTTAGTATTTTATCGATGGGAAATACTACAATGACTGCACTGAAGGATATTCGGGATCAGGTGGCAGAGGCCATCCATCAGTTGCGTCAGATCAGCAGTGGGTATCAGGGTGATCGTCTCTTGGAAAATGGTTTGCCGGCGGGCATTCACTTACTGGTGGAGCAACTGAGGAAGACTGGAAAATTTACCATTCATTTGAATGAAGAAGGAATAACCTCAGACATTCATCCCCAGCATTCCCTGTTCATATACCGGATTTTTCAGGAGTGCATACAAAACATCATTCGGCATTCAAATGCAACTGAAATCCACATAGATTTGAAAGAAACATCCCAGTATTTTTCAATGAAGCTGCAAGACAATGGTGATGGTTTCGATACAGAAGAAGCCAAAAAGAAAAACGGAATTGGGATCAGGAATATGATACAGAGATCCCGATTGATAGGAGGCGAGTTAGAAATGATTAGTTCACCGGAGGAGGGGACCACCATTATTTTGACTTATAAAAAGAATCCAGATGATAACATTGGCATTGGTTGATGATCATACCATGCTGCGCAGAAGCATGGCTGCTTTGTTGCAGCTGATTGGCGGCTTCGAGGTGATTTTTCAAGCCTCTAATGGGAAAGAGTTAATTGATTACCTCAACCACCATACCTGGCCAGACCTTGTGCTAATGGATGTCTCAATGCCTGTAATGGGTGGTGCAGAGACCACCCGCTGGCTCCGGGAGCATTTTCCTGAAATAAAAGTGGTGGCTTTTAGTATGGTGAGAAGTGAAAGCACCATCATTCGCATGATTGGCAGTGGCGCCCGGGCATATATACTTAAAGACGCTGAACCAGATGAACTAGTAGAAGTACTGAAGGCAGTACACAAGGATGGTTTTGCCTCTACTGACCTGGTACCTTTCAATCCTCGACCATCCATACCCCCTATTCCAATCAATCTTAATGACCAGGAGAAACAATACATGCAATGGGTTTGTGCTGAAAAATCACACAAGGAAATCGCTGAATTGATGCGGCTTAGTCCCAGAACCATTGATGGGTATCGGGATAGCTTGCTAAAAAAGTTAGGTGTAACCACCAGGGTAGGCATCGTTATGTATGCCCTACAACACGGAATCGTTCCTCTGTAGTTCGAAAAAAACAGGGTTTTTCCTGTTTTTTAGTCCAAAACTACCTTTTAGGTTTGTGTCTGATTTGAGTTAAGTTAAAGAAACGCTCATTGTTTCGAAAATGGGGCGGGGACATCCTGTAAATCCTGGGGGGGATTTCATTGGACTGGGTTCCTGCCCTTCTTTTTTATTCACCTGCTAAAGTATTTGCAGCGGCCATTGCTACTCTTTCACCATCCATGGCAGCACTCACGATGCCACCGGCATAACCTGCGCCTTCCCCACAGGGATAAAGATTCATCAGATTTGGGTGGGTGAGCTTCTCAACATCTCTGGGAATGCGAACGGGTGAGGAGGTTCGGCTTTCAGTTGCTAAAAGAATCGCTTCGTTGGTCAAATAACCCGGCATTTTTTTATCAAATTGACGGCAGGCTTTTCTTAATGCATCTGCAATAAAGCCCGGTAATACCTCAGATAAATCTGCGGATTTGACTCCGGGTATATAGCTGCATTGAGGTAGCTGAGAGGAAATTCTTTTACCGGCAAAATCCTCCATTCTTTGGGCGGGAGCAACCAGTTGTCCACCGCCTGCATGAAATGCTTTTTTCTCTACTTCCTGCTGAAAATACATCATCAGCAAGGGGTTTTTCTCCCAAACGTTTTTCTTGCCCAGATATTCATAGGCGTCTTTTTCTTCTACCTGAACCACGAGGCCACTATTGGAGAAGGGATTATTGCGTTTGCTGGGACTCCAGCCGTTAACTACAATTTCACCGGGTGAGGTGGCTGCGGGTGCAATGATTCCACCCGGGCACATACAAAAGCTAAAAACACCGCGATCATTGATCTGTTCTACCAGGTTATAGGAAGCAGGCGGGAGCCAGGAACTCCTTTCAGGGGAATGGTATTGAATTTTATCAATCAAGTTTTGTTGATGTTCAATTCTTACACCCAATGCAAAAGGTTTGGCCTCCAGTGCCCAATGATGGTCATGGAACAATGTAAATATATCCCGTGCCGAATGTCCGGTAGCCAATATCACTCCATCGGCTGAAAATTCTTCTCCGGAATTTGTAATCACTTTCCTGACCCGGTCATTCTCAACCAGAAAATCTGTCACCCTCCTCTCAAAGTAAATCTCACCGCCCGCCTCGATGATCTGCAGGCGCATGTTAGCAATGATGCGGGGAAGTAAATTCGTGCCAATGTGAGGATGTGCCTGATAAAGTATTGAATCAGGTGCCCCCAGTTGATGAAAAATTTGTAAAATGCGGGAAACATTGCCTCTTTTACTGCTGCGGGTATAAAGTTTTCCGTCGCTGTAGGTACCCGCCCCCCCTTCCCCAAAACAATAATTGCTGTCCGGATGAACAATACCTGTTCTGTTCATGGCGGCAAGATCTCTTCTTCTGGATTGAACATCTTTGCCACGCTCCAGCAAAATAGGCCGGATTCCTTTTTCAATGAGTTGTAAAGCAGCAAAGAGTCCGGCTGGACCGCTTCCGATGATGATGATGCGGGGAGCTGTTTTTGGAAGTGATTTCCAATAAATGGGCAGATAAGGAACGGGTGGAAGGGCTTCTCGTATAAAGACATCTACCTGTAGGTGAACCAAAATTCTCCTCGCGTTCCTGGCATCAATGGATTCTTTTCTTTTGATGAAACCAGAAATATCATGGTGGGAAATGGCCAAGTGATTGGCAAAGTATTCCAGTAATTCCGAATCAGAAAAAGCAACAGCAGGGGGCAGTTGCAGCCGAAGGTTTTTAATCATGTTGGTGAGGTTGCTATCCTACAAACAATCCAGATCCAGGAATTTAATTAAAAAGGGAGGTCGTCCAATTTTTCTGTCGGACTAGCCGGAGGGATATCATTGTATTGACCCTCATCTTTGGGTGTAACAATGTTATTCATTTTAATGGTTTCCATCTTCCACGCATCCAGGTTGGTGATATATCCTTCTTTACCATCCCTGCTCCATCGACTTCCCTTGATGTTAAAAAAAACTTTGATTTCATCGCCCAGGTTAAAGCGATCGGGCATACTGGTTTTATCCTGAACGCATTGAAATTTGATGTAGTTGGTAATCGTTCTACCATTGATGTCTTCAGACTTTTCTACAACAAATTCCCTTGTTTTAAATGTTTCAGAGCGCTGCATGGTTTCCATCTTCGCAACTAATTTTCCTGTTAATTCGTAAGACATAATTCAAAATTTAAAGAGCAAAATTACTCTTTTTTTATCGGAAAGATTCAGTAAAAATACCTGTAGTGAAAGATAACTGAGGTGCTATTTTACAGCCCAATATGTTGAGAGAAAAATGTTTCATTTTTGGATGGATGGTCATTTGGTTGACCGGTTGCCATTCCGTTTCCATTCCAGCTATTCAATTCACTGTGTATGAAATTAACCCGTCAAAAGACACTTCCGATGCGTACCATCGGCAATTGTATCAAATTTACCGCCGCCGAGAGGAAGACCTTAATCAGGTCATTGCTTTTTCTCCCAGGGCTTTTTGGCAGCGGGGGGAAGAACCGGTTGTATCAAACTGGTTGGCAGATGCGGTTTTAAATGGGGTAGCAAAAAAGACTGGAATACAGCCAGATATGGTGCTGATACCCGGATGGGTGTTGGGTAAATATTTGCCGAGAGGTAATGTAACAAAAAGAGACATCCTTCAATTGATTAAGGGTGATTTCCGGTGGGAAGTCAGACGTGTTTCCGCTTCGGCAGTAAAGCAGTACCTCGACTCATTTACTACTTTACAATTTGGAGGAGTTTCTGCCGGAACTCTCATCAAGCGGGAACAGAACCAAATCACCGAAGTATGGCTACAGAATCGGCTTTTATTGCCTTCCTCGGAAATCTCTTTGCTTACCATCCGTGCAACTGAACCGTATAGGAAGAAGCTTTTTTCCTTATCAGAATTTCCAATGATTCTATTTGGTTACAATATTCGTGAATTAGTTATTGCCTATTGTGATTCAGTTACCGGGGCAGGACTTCCTTTGAAAATGCCTGAAGAAAAACGAAGAATAGAAAATGATTAGTCGAAGAACATTCATGAAGAAAAATTTTTCTTTGTTAGCAGTAAGTCTATTGCCACGTTTTTTGTTTTTCTCCACACAGGGAAAGGAAAGGACACGGCGGCTGGTGATTTTGTATAGCTACGGACTTTATTCTCAGAAAATGTCATTGGGAGATCCC
Organism: Sediminibacterium sp.; assembly: GCA_046079965.1. GTDB lineage: Bacteria > Bacteroidota > Bacteroidia > Chitinophagales > Chitinophagaceae > Sediminibacterium. Next base: position 91,945 of record JBJTTC010000197.1, read on the forward strand.
ATTACAGCAAAACAAAAACTGGCAATCTTGACCGCGCGTATCAGGTTGGTTGACCGCATCAGGGCAGAGGGTCACCCAGTTTTGTTGATAGATGGGGGTGATATGATTGGTTCGGCCAGAAGAGAAAATATTCTTGCTGAAGACCCAGAATTATTTGCTTTGTCTGTTATGAAGTATGATGCAGCCATTCCTGGTGAAAAGGAATGGGATGCAGGATGGCAACAGTGGAAAGAAGTTGGAGAGTATTTACAAATTCCATGGTTGGCTTGCAACTATGTGGTCAAAGAAACACCACTGCAAAATTGCGTGAAATCCTTTGTGGTAAAAGATTTGGGCGGTATTCGAGTTGGGTTAATTGGGATTGCCGCAGAGTGTAAGCAAGGCATTCAGCAGGAAGATTTGGGTGGTGTTCAATTCCTTCCACCGTTACAGGCAATGAATCAAACAGCGGCATTGCTGAAGCAAAAAGGGTGTGAATTGATTGTTTGCTTTAATCATGGAATTTCTACCGGGGGAGACGAAAATTATAAAGATTCATTGCTGGCAAAAGAAAATGAATATGTTGATTTAATGGTTGGTTGTCATCCCCAACTTTTCTATCGGGCACCCCGTATATATACTAATAAATTAGGAAAAAACACAATTGTTTTTCAGTTATTGGGACAGGAAATTTTTTTCGGGCGAATTGACCTTAATCTACCTGAAAAGGGGGGTGATAAACCTCTGACTTTTAACCAACTAATCGCTTTGAAAAAAATTGCAGAATAAAAAATTTTTTTTTCAACATAAAACCTACATATTCGCATTTCTAAGTTGCTTTTTCCAAGTTATCCACTACTTGAAAAATGATTAACTTAACAACTTCAATTTTTTTAACTCAACATCAATTTTTTTTCATCCCATGGCAAAAAGTGCAGAATCTGTTTGGTTGAATTGCTTGAGTATAATTAAGGATATCGTGGAGTGGCAGCATTTCAAGACCTGGTTCGAGCCGATTAAGCCCTTAGAGTTAAAAGGAAATGTTTTATTGATTCAGGTTCCTTCGCAATTTTTCTTTGAATACCTCGAGGAACACTATGTTAATCTTCTTGCCAAGACATTGAAGCGTGAGCTAGGGAAAGAGGCCCGGCTGGAATACCGCATTCTGGTTGATAGCGGCAATGCACGCAACGGTTCAATGGATGTTCCGGCCAGTAACATGAAGACTTACAACAACAATGAGATGAATTTTCCACTGGTGATTGATAACCCGGTGAAAAACCCCTTTGTTATTCCTGGATTGAAGAAAATGCAGATTGATCCTCAGCTGAATCCTATTTATACCTTTGATGCGTTTGTAGAGGGGGACTGTAATCGGGTGGCTCGGAGGGCCGGTAAAACAGTAGCTGAGAAACCCGGAAGCAATTCTTTCAATCCTTTGGTGATTTATGGGGGCGTCGGGTTAGGAAAAACACACCTGGCACAGGCTATTGGAAATGAGGTAAAAAGACTTCATCCTTCCAAAGTGGTATTATATGTAAGCAGTGAGAAATTCATCAACCAGTTTCAGGATCATAGCCGCAATAATGCCATCAATGATTTTATTCACTTTTATCAGCTGATAGATGTTCTCATCATTGATGATGTGCAGTTCTTCAGTCGAGCTGAAAGAAGCCAGGATGCTTTTTTTGCCATTTTCAATCACCTCCATCAAAGCGGCAAGCAATTGGTATTGACATCTGATAAGGCCCCTAAAGACTTGGATGGCATGCAAGAACGTTTACTTAGTCGTTTTCGCTGGGGATTGAGTGCTGATCTTCAGATACCCGATTATGAGGTGCGGATTGAGATTTTGGAGAAAAAGATGAAAAATGACGGACTAGAGATGCCCCGTGATGTAGTGAAATATGTGGCATATAATATTAATACGAATGTTCGGGAATTGGAAGGGGCTTTGATTTCTTTGCTTGCTCAATCAAGCCTCAACAAAAAAGAGATTGACGTGGAGTTGGCAAAGAAGGTGTTGAGAAATTTTGTCAAGACCAGCAGCAAGGAAATAACCATCGAAGCCATTCAGAAAATGGTCTGCGAATATTTCGATGTTTCTTATGATAAGTTATTACACAAGACCCGCAAGCGGGAAATTGTGCAGGCTCGTCAGATCACAATGTATTTGGCCAAGGCGTTCACAAAAAATTCCTTGAAGAATATTGGGGAGCATTTTGGGGGTAGGGATCATACTACTGTAATTCATTCCTGTCAGACAGTAAAAGATCTGATGGATACCGATTCTTTTTTCCGTGAAAATGTAATGGAATTAACCCAAAAGGTTCAGTTGGCTACCATGTAAGATGTATTTTAGAAATAGTGCCTTTTCATCTTTAGGGCATAGCACATATATATTTGGCTATTCACTGAATCGAAATTATTTTTGCACCCCTAACATTTGGAAACGGTGAGGTGGGTGAGTGGCTAAAACCAGTAGTTTGCTAAACTGCCGTACGGGTCAAACTGTACCGAGGGTTCGAATCCCTCCCTCACCGCTGGGGCAAATGCCCGCGGGAAGTAGCGCAGCCCGGTAGCGCACCTGGTTTGGGACCAGGGGGTCGCAGGTTCGAATCCTGTCTTCCCGACATGATAACCCCGCACTAAAGTGCGGGGTTTTTTTAAGATACTTTCTGCTTTTGTGTATTTTTGCATCCACCGGTTTCGGGATGTAGCGCAGCCCGGTAGCGCACTACGTTCGGGACGTAGGGGTCGCTGGTTCGAATCCAGTCATCCCGACACGATAACCCCGCACTTTAGTGCGGGGTTTCGGATACACCGGGCGGGTTTCGGAACTCCAAACTGTGTTCTCTGACTGTCTATCTGCGCCCTAACACAGCCTCTTCACTGACTACCCCCCACTAAAGGATCGCCGCAGGCAATTCAGAAGTCTATGTAGGAACGTGATAGCTTGCCTTCAAGAGTGATTGCATAATAAACCCTGAGAAGTTATAGCTTTAGGGGGCTGAGAAGTTTCAACTCAACTTACCTCAAGGATCTCTTTAGGTAATACAGTCAGCCACGAATAAATAATAAACCCGTGTTGGAACCAAGTTTGTTTAAAGTACAAACAGAATAAATTTTTACTAGACGAAGTTTGAAAAAATCATGATAGTGAGGTAACAATGATTGTTATATCTAAGTATTTTATAATTATGTTATTGCAGGTAACTCTTTTACACCATAAAATTTACTATAAAATTTGAACTAAAAAATCCAGTTTGCGAAACGCTCACCTCGAAAAAAAAACGCAGGGTGGAATACTTTTTATAAGTTGTAGGTAAATTCTATAGTTGGAAGATTTGCAATTGAGAATATGGCGGTTACATTTGAAAAAAATATATAGTAAACGAAAAAATTGTCTTATTTTAGAAAGTTAAAATCATGAAGTATTATTTTTTGTAACCCAAAACTACTTTAATTCATAAATCCTATGAAATCCCAAATTAATCTGATTCTTAATGAAATAGGTCAGGTATTAAACGGCATTGATGAAGTAGAGGTAAACGCCTTTTTAGAATCTATTTTAAAAGCTAATAAGATAGTTGCATTTGGTGCTGGTAGGGTTGGAATGGCTGTTCGCGGCTTTGCAATGCGGCTGGGACATCTTGGTTTTAATGCACATACACTGGGCGATTCAACAGTACCTTCTGTAGCATCTGGAGATTTGCTACTAATAGCCTCTGGATCAGGTGAAACGCAAACGATTTTTGATCTAGCTTTGATCGGAAAAAAAAATGGATGTAAACTATTGTTGGTTACGGGAAATCCGGAATCTAGAATAGGCAAAATCGCTTCCGAAATAGTAAAAATAGCGGCGCCATCAAAAACCAGGGAAGTTTGTGGCTTTACTTCAAAGCAACCAATGACAACTCTTAATGAGCAATGTTTAATGGTTTTTTTTGATGCTCTCGTTTTATTGCTCATGGAAAAAATGAATGAGACACATGACACCATGTGGGCAAGACATTCGAACTTAGAGTAATATGAAAAAAAAATACCATCTTTCTGCTTCATTAATATGTGCTAATCCATTGGAAATGGGTAGAGATATTCAGTTTCTGAATGAAGCTGAAATTGATTTTATACATTTTGATGTGATGGATGGTTCATTTGTTTCAAGATATGGACTTTATCCGGAAATCTTACAAGAGGTAAAGCGTAACTGTGGAATACCTGTTGATGTTCACATGATGGTCAATAATCCCGAGGATTTTATTCAGACATTTCAATTGGCAGGTGCAGATTATTTTAATGTTCATATAGAGTCAACCAAACAATTGTCTCGAATAATAAAGAAGATCAAGGAAGTTGGAATGAGAGCTGGGGTAGCAATTAATCCAGCCACTCCAGTATGTAATTTGGAATGGGTCATGGAGGAAATAGAAATGGTGGTTGTTATGGCAATTAATCCTGGTATTGTTGGTCACCCATTTATACCAGGAATGTTAAAAAAAATTACTACAATAAGAGAGATGGCTGTAAAAAGTGGA
>JBJTTC010000198.1:0-5524 GCA_046079965.1 Sediminibacterium sp.
TAAGCTTCCACATGTATTGGCTGAATTCAAGAAAGGACAGTTGAATGATGCCAGTCTGGCTGAAATGGTTGAATTGGCAAAGGGCATAACTCCACAGTACAAGTAAGAGGTCAATTTTTGCATCAATATAGGTCCCGGCTAGTAGCCGGGGCTTTTTTATATCCCATAAAGTCATTGAAAATCAAGGGATAAGAAAAATTTAAAAATTAATTTGATTTAAAAAATAAACTAATCTATGTTTGTGTTGTCAATGTACATCCAATGAAAAGTTGTTTATTACTAAGTGTGGGTTTGTTAGTTGTAATGACTGGTTGGTCACAGACAGTTGTGATGGGTACAGTAAAAGACACAAGGGGAAGGATATTGGCCGGCTCCTCTGTTTCAATTAAGGATGCATATGTTGGAGGATTGACAGATTCCATAGGAAGATTCAGGTTCAAAACATGGGAGAAGGGCAATAAAATTCTGGTCGTAAAGAGTATAGGTTTTAAAACTAAGGAGCAAACTATTTTTATTGAGAGGGATAGCGTGTTCACTGATTTCGAAATGAAAGAGGAAATTAGTGAACTAAAGGCCGTAGTGATAACGGCCAATTCGTTTGAGGCAAATGATAAGAAAAAGGCGACCGTATTGCGTTCTCTTGATATCGCTACTACTGCCGGTGCCAATGCAGATATTGCAGCTACTATTCAAACTCTACCCGGTGCTCAAAAGATAGGTGAGCAGGAAGGTCTTTTCATCAGAGGCGGAAGTGCAGAAGAAAGTAAGATCATCATGGATGGAAGTGTAGTCAACAATTTTTTTTTCAGTTCAGTACCGGGTATTGCACAGAGAGGTCGTTTTTCGCCATTTCTCTTTAGTGGCACACAATTTACAAGCGGGGGATATTCTGCTTTATATGGTCAGGCATTGAGTGCGGTTCTGAGTTTAGAAAGCATTGATTTACCGGAACGCAGTGAATTACAAGTGGGTCTTTCGCCGCTATTCTCCAGTATTGGGTTTCAGCAGTTGGGCCGGAATAAAAAGTCAAGCTACGGTGCCAGCTATTCTTATACCGATCTTGCTTTTTATCAGGCAGTTGTTCCTCAGGCACCTGATTTTTTTCGCAGACCTGTTTTTCATAATGTGGATGCGAATTTTCGCATCAGGACAAAGAGGGACGGTATACTCAAATTATATACATATTACAATAGCAGTAATCTGGCTTTAAGAAGACCATCTTTGGACAGTTTTGGTTTGAAGAATGCGTTTGCTTTGACCAATTTTAATAGCTTTTCTAATGTTTTCTGGCGTCAGCCTCTTGGGAGGGGGTGGAAACTAATTGCATCTGCTGCCCTCAGTTTCAACAATGACCTCATCAATTCCCAATTGCAGAATCAAAGGAATGCTTTGGTCACATCAACCGGTATTGCGGTTCTGGATGCGCAGAATTTTGATCTGCGTGTTACCAATACTATGTGGCAGGTTAGGGGACTGGTGGAGAAAAAGATAGGCGCCATTAGTGCAGTTCGTTTTGGTGGAGAGTTTTGGAAATTCAGCGATAGTAATGCCACACGATTCAGGGGAAGTAGTTACTCCGGCAAAACGCATGAAGAGTATATTGCTGCTTTTGCAGAATCTGACCTGTATATCACCAATGAACTAGCCTTTCGTCCGGGCATACGCATGGAACGTAGTGAACTATTGAATAAAACAAACATAGCTCCCAGAGTATCCTTATCCTATAAACTAAGTGTGAATGCCCAGTTCAGTTTTGATTATGGTATATTCTATCAAACACCCGAACGAAGGTATATCCGACCTTGGTCTCCGGAGCTGACTTTCCAGCAAGCAGATCATTACATCTTTACTTATCAGCATTTATCACGAGATTACACCTTCCGAACACAAATATATTATAAGGAGTATGCAAAGTTACTCCGAACAGATGCCAACGCAATAGAAGCGGTTGATGTGAATGGAAACGGCTATGCAAAAGGGATTGAGTTATTTTGGCGCGACAGAAAAACAATCAAGGGTTTGGATTATTGGGTTAGTTATTCTTTTTTGAATACAAAAAGATTGTACCTGAATTATCCTATCAGTGCTCAGCCCACATTTGCAGCGACACATACCGGCAGTGTGGTGTTGAAAAAGTTTTGGGTGAAACAGATGTTTGGGGTTAACTGGAGCTGGAATTGGAGCAGTGGAAGGCCTTACCTGAATCCCAATAAACCCGCTGATCAATTCTTGAGTGATAGAACTATTTTTTATAGCACCAATAACTTCAGTTTGAACTGGCTGGTTAAGATTTTTAAATCAAATAGTGTGGTTGTAGCGGGTGTAAACAATGTTTTTAATGAAAGACAAATATTCGGTTATAACTACAGCAGTCGTTTGAGTGATGCTGCCGGCCAGTTCATTCGCGAGGCAGTAACACCGCCTGCACCTCGTAGTTTCTTTTTGGGAGTGTTCCTAAGCTGGGGTGTAGACCGATCACAACAAAACATCAACAATAACCTCTAAAACCTATCGTATGCAAAATGAGAAAGACAAAGAACTATGGAAAAAAGCAGAGGCGCGTGCTTCTTTCAAAAAGCATCTGTTCAGCTATGTGGCCGTTAACCTTTTCCTGGTCGCCATTTGGTTGACTTCTTCCAGATCCGGTGCGAATTATTTTTGGCCCGTATGGCAAATGCTCGGCTGGGGTATCGGCGTATTGATTCATTATTTTAGTGCATTTCATGCTGATGTAATTTTTTCAGTAGAAAATGAGTATCAGAAATTAAAAGATAAATCGTAACCATCTAAAAATCAATAAAAACTATTGCTATGAAACTTTTATTTGTTGTCGCTGCAATGATCGCAGCTTTTTCACTACACGCACAAACGAAATTTGAGACAGCCATGCAACGAGGGCTGGGTATGATGAAAGAGGCCAAGTCGGCCAGTGAAATGCAGGAAGCTTCCGCATTTTTTGAACGCGTAGGTGAAGCTGAAAAAACGCACTGGCTGCCTTTTTATCATGCGGCATATGCCAATATACAAAGCGCATGGATGAACCCGGCAGGTGATATGGATAAGGCCGCCCAACGTACCAAAGACTTAATCGGCAAAGCTGAATTAATTGAAAAAGACAATTCTGAGTTGTATTGTCTGAGGCAAATGGTAGCTATTCAGCAAATGCTGGTTGACCCAATGAGCCGATGGCAGACCTATGGACAAGAAGCCACTTCTGCCATACAAGCAGCTCAAAAAGCCGATCCCGGAAATCCACGTGTATATTCTCTGATGGGACAATATCTCATGAATGTACCCGAACAGTTCGGTGGGGGAAAAGAGGTGGCAAAACCAATTTTGGAAAAGGCAGTATCATTGTTCAAGACATTTAAACCTGCTTCTTCTTTCCATCCCACTTGGGGGGAGTCCGATGCTGCAAAATCACTGGCACAATGTCAATAAATTGTTAACCAAAGATAGCAGAGGCAGGTAGCTCTCTGCTATCTTTACAGTCATTCAAATTATTTATGGAAAATATTCAGGAACGATCGCCACAAGAGACACTTCAGCTGATTGAATCCATGATCAACAAAGCACAAAACCGATTTGGCGAAAACGGTGTTTTGTATTTGTTATGGGGATGGGTTATCCTTGGCTGTTCATTGTTACATTACAGTATGATTAGATGGACTGACATCAAGAATCCTGAGTTGATCTGGTTCACAACTTTGATCGCAGCGGCATATCAAATCTTTTACCTTGCTCGTCAGGTAAAGAAGCAAACTGTACGCACCTATACTGATGAGATTATTTCTTATGTATGGATCGTTTTTGGCATAAGTGGAGGCATTGCAACATTTATTTTGGGTAGATCTAATACTTGGATTTCAATGTATCCAATGATACTTATGTTATATGGGATGCCCACTTTTTTATCTGGTGCTATCATGCGGTTTCAACCATTGATGTTTGGAGCAGTGGTCTGTTGGATATTGGCCGTGGTTGCAACATTCATTGATCCACTCAACACCCTGCTGTTGGTAGCGTTGGCAGTCATAGCCGCTTGGATTATTCCGGGGTACATTTTGAAAATGAAATATAAAGCAGCAATAAAATGAACCAAGAAAAGGATTTGAATGAACTGGAAAGTTTACGCATCATCAGTGAAATGATGCAAAAAGTAAGAACCGATTTTTATGATACGGGAATCAGTGCTCTTCTTTGGGGAAGTGTAATTACTTTCTGCGGTTTATTTTCTTTTGCGGGGGGTATTTTAGCATGGGATTTCGATTACTTCATGATTTGGAACCTTACATTCATTGCAGTGATTCCTCAAATATGGATTAGTATTCGCGAGGGTAAAAAAGTAAAAGCAGCTCCGAGAACAGATTCTGTTGCAGCAGTTTGGATGGTGTTTACACTATCAATGTTTGGTCTCATTTTCTATAATTCACGTCAGTCAGTAATCGTACCCAGCTCTTCTTCCTTGTATCTTCTGATCTATGCCATGCCCACATTAACTACCGGATTGGCGCGGCAATTCAAGCCAATGACTATTGGTGCTGTAATCTGTTATCTGGCATTTGTTGTTTCTTGTTATACTGATACAACTTTTGACATGTTGTTACAGGCAGTAGCAGCTATAGCCTGCTGGCTCATACCGGGAATCATTCTTCATCAGCGCTATAAAAGATCAAGAATCGGGCATGTATAAAGAACTGGATCCTATATTACATTCTCAACTAAGACTGGCCATCATGAGTCTGCTCATCAGTGTGAAGGAGGCAGAATTTACATTCATCAAGGAGAAAACCGGTGCAACTGCCGGCAATTTGAGTGTACAGGTTCAAAATTTGAAGGAAGTAGGTTATATCGAGGTGAGCAAACAATTCGTAGACAATTATCCTCAAACAACTTGTAAAGTGACGCAGGAAGGCATCAAGGCCTTTGAAGCTTATGTGAAAGCCCTGCAAGCTTACCTTGAAGTTGGGAAGAAGAATTAAGATTTTTTTCGTGCTGTATTCAACTACCTTTGCCCCGCATTGTTATAGTGCCATGGCAATAATCTCCGTTCAGCAACTTTCCAAACAATATGGCAGTTTCACAGCTGTTAATCAACTCTCCTTTACCGTTGAAAAAGGAGATGTGTACGGATTCTTAGGTCAAAACGGTGCAGGAAAGAGCACGACCATTAGGATGCTAATGTCCTTGATAAAGCCAACTGCCGGCGAAATCAGCATCTTTGATCTGCCTCTTGCCACCCATCGCAAGGAGATACTGCGGCAAACAGGTGCAGTGATAGAAAAACCTGAAGTGTATCCTTATTTGTCTGCCTACGACAATCTTCGCTTGTTCGCACGCCTGAGTGGCATAAAACTGAACCGTTCCCAATATATGCAGCAACTAGAGCAAGTCGGACTTGCCTCCCGAGCGCAAGACAAGGTGAAAACCTTTTCTCAGGGAATGAAACAGCGCCTCGGCATAGGTATAGCCCTCGTTCACAACCCCCAACTGATTGTGCTCGATGAACCTACCAATGGACTCG
>JBJTTC010000199.1:0-12146 GCA_046079965.1 Sediminibacterium sp.
TTTCATGTACTTGAAAAATTCCAGGTGACCTCCCTGATAACTGGTGACAGCAATACCCTGAACATCTTCCTGTATGGCACACTCTACAATCTCCTGAACACTTCGGTTGTGTCCCAAATGGATGATCTCCACTCCTTTGGATTGAAAAATTCTGCGCATGATGTTGATAGACGCATCATGTCCGTCAAACAAACTGGTGGCGGTCACTATGCGAATAGGATTACGGGGAGTATAAGCCATGCAGAATGAAATTGAGTGCAAAAATAGCATTTTTGGCGACGACGTTAACAGTTGTTAGTTTTTTAACGGATTCGTAGTCGAAGTGGCTCGCTGATTTTGGCTTACATTCGGATATGGGATTTTCAATTCAACTCAATGAAGAGCAGGGATTGGCTGCTGTGCTGTTATCGGATGGCAACGGGACGTCGGCAGAAATATATTCAATGGGAGGTATTCTCAACAGGTTCAATATACCCGTTCAAGGGAATTCATTTAACCTGGTAGCGGGATTCAACAACTTAGCAGAGTCACTTGAAAAAATCGGACAGGCATTTCAGGGTGCCCGGTTGAGTCCTTTTGTCTGCCGGATGCGAAATGGCACTTATACCTGGTTGGGGGTCACTTATCACATTGAAAAAAAATACCTGGGTGCCCATGCGATACATGGATTGATGTATGACTCTGTTTTCAATGTTATCGAGACGAGGACAGATGAGCAAACGGCGACAGTTGTTCTTGAAGGAAGTTATGATGGCGCTGACCCGGGTTATCCTTTTCCTTACCAAGTAAGATTGGAATGGGTGTTGAGGAAGGAATCAAACTTAACAGTTACATCTACGATATGGCATGAAAACGAAGAAATGATTCCTATAGCAGAAGGTTGGCATCCATATTTTACACTGGGTGGAAGGGTAGATGACTGGGAACTGCAGTTTAACACCAACAGGCAAATGGAATATGATGCCGACTTGTTACCAACAGGACAGCTAATTGCTGATGATCGATTTCTCTCAGGTTGTTTGCTGGAGGGTATTCATCTGGACAATGGATTTGTTTGGTCTGATGATGAGGAACAATTTTATAAGTGCGTTATAAAAAGCAAGGAAATCGAATTAACGATACTACCTGATAAGTCTTTTCCCGTCTTACAGGTTTTTACCCCTGATGACCGCAAGAGTATTGCATTGGAAAATCTGAGCGGCGCACCCGATAACTTTAATAACCAGCTTTTATTGATTAGCTTACCTCCCGGAGAACATCGGGAATTTTCAACCACTTACAGGGCGCGTACGATACTATGATGCAAGGGCTATCACACTGATCTCTACATTAACTCCCTTGGGTAACCCTTTCACGGCAACGGTTTCACGAGCAGGGTACGCTGCGGTGAAGTAGGAACCATACACTTCGTTTACTGCAGAGAACAATGACATGTCGGAAAGAAAGATGGTCGTTTTCACTACCTGATCCAAGCTGGTTCCGGCTGTTTGCAGAATAGCAGTCAGGTTTTTCATTACCTGATGGGTTTCTGACTGGATGTTTTCCTGTTGTAGTTCGCCGGTCTCCGGGATGATCGCTACTTGTCCGCTTACAAAGACAAATCCATTGGCTTTGATGGCCTGATTATACGGCCCAATAGGAGCGGGAGCACCGATTGTGTTGATGACTTCTTTTGCCATAATAAAAAATATTCAGCAAATTGAATACATTTCAGTGAACCCGCCAACCTATTTTTGTTTTTTATAAAAACTATTCAAACAATGCACCTGGTAATAGACACTTCCTTGGAAAAAGCACACATTGCTTTGTTAGAGGGAAAAAGCTTACTGGCCCACCGGGAAAATTCCAATACAAGGGACCACGCTGGCTTTGTTCCAATTGCAATTGGTGAAATATGTCTGGAGGCAGGTATTCAATTGGCCGACCTGACCGGAGTGATTGTTGTAAATGGACCGGGAAGCTATACCGGTTTAAGGGTGGGCTTATCTGCTGCCAAGGGTATTTGTTTTGCTTTGGAAAAACCAATGTACACAGTTTCAACACTGCAATTGATGGCTGCCGCTTTGATAAGATATGCCCAGAAACAAGGAATCATTCTCCACGACAAAAGCTTGTTCTGTCCGATGATAGATGCCCGGCGCATGGAAGTATTCACAGGTATTTATAAAAAAAACTTAGAGGCGGAAAGAGCACCCTTTGCATTCATAGCTAATGAGAATAGCCTGAAAGATATGATAGGAGATTCCCCATTTATTTTTTCCGGAAACGGTGTTGGCAAATTAATGCACCTCTTACCATCGGGTGCTATTGTCTTTCCCGGTTTCTGTTATGAACCGGAAGACATAATTTTTTTATCTTATATGAATAAAGCGGGAGCAATTATTTCGGATGTAGCTTATACAGAACCATTTTATATCAAGGATTTTTTTAATCCGAAGGCAAATATTTAAAATTATTATACATTTAATTCATTTTTATATATATTAACAATCAAAAAAATATATAACTTTAACAATAAGGAAGTTTTCACCCCCAAAAAACTCTAATTATTGTTATGAGCCAATCATTACAATCGATCGAATTGTCGAATGGAAGTGTTCCGGTTAAAGTCGATTTTGTACACTCGAAAAAGGCTGCCCTGATTCTCCGTTCCATCAACCACAAGCTAAGGCAACAAATCATTAAGCTTCTGGATGATAGTCAGAAAATGACTGTTACGGAAATTTATGTGAAGTTGCGATTGGAACAATCTGTTGCTTCTCAGCATCTCGCTATTCTGCGAAGGGCTGGAATTGTTGCTACCACCCGCGATGGAAAGTTCATTTATTACTCTGTTAATTATGCCCGCCTGGCAGAGGTAGTAAAGTTTGTTGAAACATTGGTCGCCTGATTTTTTGTAATTTTGATGCTGCATCAAGCATTCCAATTAGATTGGAATTGCTAATCAATTGCATTTAAATTGTCAGGTTATGTTTATTCGCCAACTATATACCGGATGTCTGAGTGAAGCTGCCTATTTCATTGAAAGCAATGGGGAAGCTGCTGTTATTGACCCATTGAGGGATATAGAAGCATACCTTGATCTGGCACGTGAGCGAAACGCCACCATCAAATATATTTTTGAAACCCATTTCCATGCTGATTTCGTCAGCGGACATCTTGATCTGGCAGCGGCAACAGGTGCTACCATTATTTACGGTCCCTCTTCGGTTACCAGCTTTCCGGTTCACATAGCACAAGACGGAGAAATTTTTTCCCTGGGAAATATTCGGCTGGAAGTTTTGCATACTCCGGGTCATACCATGGAAAGCAGCTGCTATCTCTTGAAAGATGAGCAAGGAAAAAATCATGCAATATTTACTGGTGATACACTTTTTGTAGGCGATGTAGGGCGACCGGATCTGGCACAAAAAGAAAATGTGATTACCATGGAAGATCTGGCAGGTATGTTATATGATAGCTTGCAAGTGAAGATCATTCCTTTGGCAGACGATGTAATTGTTTATCCGGCACATGGTGCCGGTAGCAGTTGCGGTAAAAATCTGGGACCCGAAACTTTCAGCACAATTGGCGATCAGAAAAAAACCAATTATGCCCTTCAGCCTCAGACAAAAGAAGAATTTGTTCGCGCAGTAACAGAAGGACTGGCAACTCCTCCACAGTATTTTCCAATCAATGCCTTAATCAACAAACAGGGGTACAGTAGTCTTGATGATGTATTGAAAGCCGGACTTCATCCTTTATCTGTTTCCGATTTCAAAAAAGCGGCTATTAGCGAAAACACGGTTATTTTAGATACCCGACCTTCTACAGAATTTCCGCAGGGATTTGTTCCCGGATCTATCAGCATCGGACTTGATGGTCGCTTTGCAGAATGGGCAGGTAGTCTTCTTTCCTTCAAACACCCTATTTTATTGGTAACTGCTCCAGGTAATGAAAAAGAAACCATCATTCGTCTGGCACGTGTGGGTTTTGATAAGATGATTGGTTATTTGGATGGAGGCTTTGAGGCCTGGCTAAAAGCAGGAGAACCGGTAGATATGATAATAAATGTTGACGCCGATGAACTTGCCATGGATATACCATTCGATGATAACCTGGTTATAATTGATGTTCGCAAAGAAGCGGAATTTGCGAATGGCCACCTGAAAGATGCTATCAACCTACCACTGGATAGTTTAAAAGATCCGGGCTCAATGTCTGACCTGGATGACTCGCAAAATGTATATGTGCACTGTCTAGGTGGTTACAGAAGTGTCATTGCAGCATCACTCATTAAAAGAGAAGGGTTCCATAACATAAGAAATATAAGTGGCGGTTGGAATGCAATCAGCCAGCTGAATGATAGGTTCACCATAGTAAAAGAGCCGGCTGTACTGAACTAAACAGTTCCTAAACAATAAAAAGTTAGGATAAAAGTTTTTGCCTGGAATCCTCCGGTTTATATTCCCATTTCCAACGGCGGTGACTCCATAAATAATTAGAAGGATTGGATCTGATAGCAGTTTCCAGGTATCGCACATACATTTTTGTAAGTTCTCCCTCTGGCAATGATCTTGGATCTTCCGTAATCAATTCATAGTGGAGATGATAATGACCTCTTCGGGGTTGCTGTATACTGATGAAGATAACTACTGTATCATTGGCTCTCGCCCCTCGCTCCGGACCTGAAGTAAATGCGGTTATCTTATCAAAAAAAGATACCCAGTATGCTTTATCTATTCTGGCCGGGTTCTGATCAGCTACCAGTCCGAGTGCATACCTCCCCTTAACATAATCATGAAAGCGATCCTTGAATTCAGCGGCAGGAATTAATATGGTATTGAACCTCTTCCGCATCTGGTACATAATTCTATCAAATGCCTTACTAGTGAAAGACATATATACTCCAACAAAGGGGAAAAGACTTTTTCGGGCAACCCCCAGATTGATCATCTCCCAATTAAAAAAATGAGCCGTATGCAGTTGTATATTTTTTCCTGAATGAATATATTGATTGAGTACCTCTACATTCGATGTGACACGTTGGTCAAATCGTTTATCCGTCATAGCTATCAGCTGAATCGTTTCAACCATTGTGTTGACAAACTGATGATAAAAATCTTTTGCTATTCGAATTCGTTCCGCCTCTGTTTTATCCGGAAAAGCAATCATTAAATTGCTCATCACGACCTTTTTCCGATAGCCGATGATATAATAAGCGACTACATAAATTCCATCACCAATGAAATATAGCAAACGATCAGGTAAAAGCGAAAGCAGGTACAGTAAACTATAGTAGATGTAAAACATAGTCAACAATCAATCATTATAAAGATACAAACTATCTGTTGCAGGTATTGGCAGTCCATCTTTAAAGTACAATATTCTGCAGCAATGCGATCTTTTCGCGGTGGTCAGTATTATAATGTAACCCACGGCTCTCTTTTCTAAACTGCGCCCCCTTCACAATCAGATAAGCAGAGGTAATCAGATTGCGCAGTTCACAAAGCTGAGGGGATAAACGGGTGGTGCGGTAAAGCGCCTCGGTCTCTTCATACAATAGATCCATTCGTCGCATGGCACGTTGTAATCGTTCATCTGTTCGAACAATGCCAACATAATCACTCATGATTTGCTGCAATTCTTTTTTTGTTTGAGTAATCAAAATCATTTCCCGTGGCTCAGTGGTACCTTGCGCATTCCAATCTGGGATATCTTCTCGCCAGTTTATTTGGTCAATTTGGTTCAAACTATTTTCATACGCCCGGTGTGCAAATACCATGGCTTCCAGTAAGCTGTTGCTGGCGAGTCTATTTGCGCCATGTAAGCCTGTACTGGCACATTCCCCACAGGCATACAAGTGATGTATGGATGTTCTGCCCCAGGCATCGGTCTTGATACCACCGCAACTATAGTGAGCAGCAGGTGCTACTGGTATCATATGCTTCATCACATCAATGCCTATACTTTTACACCTTGCTTCAATATTAGGGAAATGCTCTTTAAACTTTTCTGCATCCATGTGCCGGCAGTCAAGATAAACATGCTCAGTTCCGCCTACTTTCATTTCATTATCAATCGCCCTGGCTACAATATCCCGTGGCGCCAGGTCTTTTCGTTCATCATAATGAGACATGAATGCTTCGCCCTTTTTATTTCTAAGGATACCGCCGTCTCCCCGCACCGCCTCCGTTATCAGGAATGAGGGCGATACTCCGGGTTCAAACAATCCCGTTGGATGAAATTGCATGAATTCCATGTTCTCAATTCTTCCTTTTGCCCGATAAACCATAGCAATACCATCTCCGGTAGCAATTTGCGGATTAGTAGTTGTTCGATATACTTGTCCGCAACCACCACTTGCCATCAATGTAATTTTTGCTACTATTTTTTCTGTTGCACCCGTTGTCAGATTGAGCACATAAACGCCATAGCAGGTAATATCATTGCTGGATTTGGTAACCAGATACCCCAGGTGATGCTGAGTAATGATATCTACTACAAAACAATGATGCAACAAGCTAATATTGCTTAATGTTGACATTTCCTTTAGCAAAGCACGCTCCATTTCTTTACCGGTAACATCTTTGTAATGAAGTATTCGATGAACACTGTGTCCGCCCTCTTTTCCTAAACTATAATCACCGGAGGCAGTTTTATCAAATTCTGCCCCATAACGGATGATTTCCCGAATTCGTTCGGGACCTTCATGAACTACCAGGTTCACAATATCGGGGTTACAGAGACCGTCACCGGCAATCAGGGTATCCGCAATATGCTTTTCAAAGCTATCCGTTGATTCATCCCACACACCTGCAATACCCCCCTGGGCATATTTGGTATTGGTTTCATCTGCCTGCGTTTTGGTTATCACAGTGACAGATTTGTCGGGAAATCTTCGGGCTACTTTGATGGCGAAGGTAAGTCCGGCAATACCGGAACCAATTACTAAAAAATCTGTTTTATTGGGGTGAATCATTGTCGTACTTGTATCCATTGGAATCATTGAATGCCTGACACCGGCTCAATCCATGCATCATTTTCTTTTAGAAGATTGATCAATTCCTGTACAGCAATTTCGCTGTCGATGTTGCGTTTCATGATGTCTTTTCCTTTGTATAATGTAATTTTTCCAGGTCCGCTACCGACATAACCAAAATCTGCATCTGCCATTTCACCCGGACCATTTACGATACAACCCATGATGGCAATTTTTACTCCTTTGAGGTGATGGGTAACCTTCCGGATGCGGGCTGTTGTTTCCTGCAAATCAAAAAGGGTGCGGCCACAACTTGGGCAACTGATGTATTCTGTTTTCGAGATACGGGTACGGGTGGCTTGTAATATTCCGAAGGCAGTTGCATTCATGAATTCCTCAGGCCCATTGAGCTGAACATAATTTCTTCCGCTGGTAGCTGTGGGTTCTTTACCGGCAAGTTCATAGCTTTCAGAAGTCATTCCCAGAGAGATCCCATCACCCAAACCATCTAATAGCAGTGCTCCACATTCTGTTGCAAAGTGTATCAGGTGCTCATCTGTTGTCAGATGATTGCTATCACATATTAGTATAACCGGATTATTAATTTTTTGATTCATCAACTCCATAAACATTCTTCTTACAGCAGGCATTGCATTTTTCGAGCGACTACTGAGTGCTAAAACAACTGTTGGGTCATTTGCCAATTCGTCCAGACCGGTAAAATCATTGATCCCGGTATCATCACTAAAGCAATCAACCATTACTACATTCATGCGATTACTTTTGTATTCAGCCGATAAAAATCCACTGGCACTGAACAAAGGCACATAAGATGGATGGTTCGCTATTTGTTTCCAGGTTGCGGGATATACCAACACGCTCAGAGTACCCGGCAATTCAAAATCAAGAATTGTATGTCCGGTAAAAACATAATCTGCAGCTGTATCACTGATGTTCCATTTATCGGTTGAAGCATCATAGTTATATCCAACTTTTTGAAGGTCTGCGGGCTTAATATTTTTCAAGTGACTTAAGTCGGCTATAACAACAGGCACCAGTTGATGGCCGATATTGCCAACTGCAAAAGAGGTTCTTCGTTGGTAAGAAAAGGCATCATAGGGAATTCGTTGAATCGCCGGTATCGAAGAAACTTGAGTCAAAGGAAATGTGTATCTTTTTACCAAGTCCTTACAAACAGGAATTTCGAATTCGGGGTCTTCAGTCAGACTAACTCGAATTGTATCTCCAATTCCGTCTTCCAGCAGGGTTCCTATACCTGCAGCACTTTTGATTCTACCATCTTCACCATCTCCTGCTTCTGTTACACCCAGGTGAAGGGGATAACATTCTCCAAAAGAGCTGAACATCTGTTGAACGAGGAGCCTATAGGCCTGGACCATCACTTGGGGATTACTGGCTTTCATACTCAG
The DNA here is from genome assembly GCA_046079965.1 of Sediminibacterium sp. Taxonomy (GTDB): domain Bacteria; phylum Bacteroidota; class Bacteroidia; order Chitinophagales; family Chitinophagaceae; genus Sediminibacterium. The sequence goes on from JBJTTC010000199.1 coordinate 8,392, forward strand.
AACAATCTGATGAAAGTTTTCATCCCGCGCAATGCGTAGGAACTCCATGGCACTCTCAACCATCCCAATTGGGGTGTCTCCATAACGACTCATGATGCGGTCACTTAAGGAACCGTGATTGGTACCAATCCGCATGGCAGTTCCATGTTCTTTGCATATCCGAACAAGCGGTGTAAATTTTTCACGAATTCTTTCGATTTCCTCTAGGTACTCAGCATCAGTATAATCAATCTGCTCAAATTTTTTCTTGTCCACATAGTTTCCCGGATTGACCCTAACTTTTTCTACGATGCGGGCTGCAATTTCTGCAGCATTGGGTGTAAAATGTATGTCAGCCACCAATGGTGTGTGGTAACCTCTCTTGCGAAGTTCATTCTTAATCTGCAATAGGTTCTCGGCTTCCTTTTTACTGGGTGCTGTAATTCGAACCAGTTCAGCACCCGCCTCTATACATCGAATGGACTGTTCAACAGTTGCCAGGGTGTCCATGGTATCGGTAGTCGTCATGGTTTGTACCCTGATCGGATGGCCATTCCCCATTAACAAACCTCCAATAGAAACTTCTTTTGTTTTGAGGCGACTGATAGACGTTAAACTATTACAATAGAGTTGCATACATTAAAAGTTATATAACACCGGAGATAAATATTGGTTTTATCTATCGGTGGTTATTTCTTTCCTTCCAGGAAGCCCTGTTGCCGTAAAATATTTTTCAGCAGGGATAGTTGTGTTTCCTGTGTTTCTTCTCCTTGATTTCTCTTTGTATGAATAACAAAAAAATAAGGATGCCTATTTTCCTCTACCCATCCCATTATCCAAGCAGATGTAATTCCTTCTGCATTTTTTTCTCTGGAAAGAAAATATGCCAACTGAAATGTGGCATTGCTCTCCCTGATCAATAATTTTTTCACAATCTCCTGGCTTCTTTTTTGGAAAGGCAATTGATTAAAATATAATTTCTTGATCAGTCCGAGTTGCTCATCTGGCGTTATGGTTAAGGAAGACTGACCGGCCTGATCTACCGGACCAATGATTTTTTTAGATCCATATTGTAATGTATCGAGAATAGATTGAAGTTTTTCTTTTCCGATGCTGCGGGCAATGGTTGAAAAAAATGAACCATCACTTTTTATAAATGCAGTATCGGCAAACAGGTTGAGGGTGGCAGAGGTATCGATAAGAATAGATGAGCGTTCATTGGGTATTACACCTGTCTCTAACCCTGCTATGAAGAGGATGGGGTATAAGGTTTGATCGGGGGAATAAGCGGAATCGCGATAGAACTTTACGTTGTAGAGGGTGAAAGTTCCGGCACCATTGAGAAACATTCCGTAGGTTCCTTCCACTTTCTCTTGATCAAAAAATTGACCAATGGAATCGTCCACGTGAACGTTATTGGGTGAGCATGCCGAGAATACTGAAATTGCTATTGTAGCCCAAATAATAATAGCTATTTGATAAGAGCGAACAAAACCCATTTTCATGTAAATTATGTTTGCGCAAAGGTACAGCTAAACAGGTAAGCCGGAAGGCGAAAATGAGCTATTTCAATACACCGAGTTGTTTCCCCACCCTGGTGAAAGCTGCTATGGTGGTATCCAGGTGTTCGCGGGTGTGTGCAGCGCTCAGCTGAACGCGTATTCTAGCCTGTCCCTTTGGAACAACAGGGAAAAAGAAACCGATCACATAAACTCCTTCTTCCAGGAGTGCGGCTGCAAATTGCTGGGAGAGTACTGCATCATAGAGCATGATGGGTACAATTGGATGGTCTCCGGGTTTGATATCAAAACCTGCGGCAGTCATCTGTGTACGAAAATATTGGGTATTGGCTTCCAGGGTATCTCTTAATTCGGTGGTCGCAGTTAACATATCCAGTACTGCAATAGATCCACCAACGATACTCGGGGCAAGGGTATTAGAAAAAAGATAGGGCCTGCTGCGTTGGCGCAACATTTCAATGATGGCTTTTTTACCCGAAGTAAATCCGCCACTTGCACCACCCAGGGCTTTGCCCAGGGTACCCGTTATGATATCTACCCGACCCATTACATTTCTATATTCATGGGTTCCACGACCTGTTTTTCCGATAAAGCCTGATGAATGACATTCATCGGTCATTACTACAGCATCGTATTGATCAGCAAGGTCACAGATTTTATCGAGTTGAGCAATGGTGCCATCCATGCTAAAAGATCCATCGGTAACTATGATTCTTGACCGGCACCCGGCTGCTTCCTTGAGTTTTACCTCCAGGTCATTCATGTTGTTGTGTTCATAGCGAAAACGTTGTGCCTTACACAACCTTACACCGTCAATGATTGAGGCATGATTTAGGGCATCACTGATAATGGCATCCTGTTCCTGAAACAAGGGTTCAAAAACACCTCCGTTGGCATCAAATGCAGCTGCATAGAGAATAGTATCTTCTGTTCCAAGAAAAGCAGATAACTTTTGCTCCAGCTCCTTGTGAATGTCTTGTGTACCACAGATAAAGCGTACACTACTCATGCCAAAACCCCTGCTATCAATGGTTTTATGAGCTGCTTCGATTACCCGAGGATGTGAAGAAAGTCCAAGATAATTATTAGCGCAAAAATTCAATACCCGTTTACCGTTCACCAAGATTTCCGCACCTTGTTCGCTGGCAATGATGCGTTCTTGTTTAAAAAGTCCGGCCTGCTTGATTTCTTCCAGTTCTTTTTCGATTCGATTGACAAATGCTTGGTTCATGCTATTCTGTTTGATCGTCAGGATATTTTTTACAGAATTAATTTTCTATGCCCAATAATTCGACTTCAAAGATGAGGGCGGCACCAGGGCCAATCATTCCACCTGAACCTGCATCACCATAACCCAAATCTGAGGGAATGAAAAATTTCCATTTGCTACCTACTGTCATCAATGGCAGACCTTCCTGCCAGCCGCGAATTACATTGCGCAGTGGAAAGGTAATGGGCTCTCCTCTGTCCACCGAACTATCAAAAATCCTCCCATCAATCAGGGTTCCATGATAATGACAACGTACCTTACTATCAATGGTAGGCTTCGTCGTTTCCTTACCTGCCCTCATTACCTCATATTGAAGTCCACTCGGAAGGGTTACCACTCCCGGACGTTTTCCATTGGCAGCCAGAAATGCGAGACACTCTTTTTTATTGGCCATGACCCTTTCGGCATTTTTCTGTTCCTGGTATTGTCCCAGACATTTATTAATTACCTCCTCTGACAAAAAAGGCTTTGCGCCATTCTTAACATCGTTAAAAGCTTTCCTGATCATTTCAAAGTTCAGGTCATCAAAACCCTGGGTTTTTAAACTTTGTGCAATTTTTACTCCCACTGAGTAACTTACGCTATCTGACATGGTTTTTAGTCCGGCTACAGGAGCAGCAACAGGCTTGGGTTTTGCTGTCGGAGCAGCCGGTTTTTTAACCTGTGCCCCAATGCAAGTGTGAAAAGTGACGAGAGAAAAAAAGAGAATTGACTTTTTCATGAGAGTTCCGGTTTTGTCTGGCAAAGAAACAACATTTGAGGAAAACGGGACCAGGTAAATTGACTATCGGGTACCAGCTAGGTTATTCAGGCATTGCTGTATCTTAACCAAAGGGAATCGCCCTAAAATCTCCTGCATTTGTTCTCGGATTTTTTCGTTGCACAGTTGCCCAATTGATCCTTCATGGGTATGGTGAATAGCCTTGTGCGGTTGAAAGCTTCCATCAGCGATATTATTTCCTATTTGCTGATAGGCCTCCCGGAAA
>JBJTTC010000200.1:0-19462 GCA_046079965.1 Sediminibacterium sp.
CTCATCGCGCTTTTTGTTTTACGTGCAGGTTTTTTGCATCCTGGCTTTTGTGCTGGGGGGCTGTTATAAACTGTACAATTATCGTTATAAGGGGAAACCTGATGTGGAAGTACAGAAGAGTTCCCAGTACACCCCGGAGTACAAATAGTGAATGAAAATTTTGCTTGAAAGCACCTTTTTATCTAATTTTGTCCTCCCCAAGTTCTTATACAACAAGCGAAAGTAGCTCATTTGGTAGAGCACGACCTTGCCAAGGTCGGGGTGGCCGGTTCGAGCCCGGTCTTTCGCTCCAATCCCGTTTGCGATGGCGGCCGGGATTTTTTTTGCCCTGGTGGTGGAATTGGTAGACACGCAGGACTTAAAATCCTGTTCGCCGCAACGCGAGTGCGGGTTCAACTCCCGCCTGGGGCACAAAGGCCAGAGTGAGAGTGGGTGTGAGTGTGCACCTCTTTTATTCTGGCCCTTTTCTTCACACTCAGGCTCAAACTCACACTCTCACTGAATTTATTAATGGTCAAAATTTCTGGCCCTATTCTTCACACTCATGCTCAAACTCACACTCTCACTGAATTTATTAATGGTCAAAATTTCTGGCCCTATTCTTCACACTCAGGCCCAAACTCACACTTTCTCTGAATTTTATTAATGGTCAATGTTTCTGGCACAAAGGCATCCAAAGCTAACGGTTGGTGGGAGTGTGAGTGTGAGTGCGGTGGCACCTTACCCGAACGCTTTTTTTTTACTTTATACATAGTTTTTCTTCTCGTAAACCATTTTAAGTTTATTTAATTTTAGCTGATGTTAGATTTCTTGAAAAAAATATTAGGTGGTGGCCCATCCATTGATTTTGCGCAATTGTTAAGAGATGGTGCAGTAATTATTGATGTTCGTTCTCAGGATGAATTTAGTAGCGGACATATTCCAGGTTCTAGAAATATACCACTGAATGAATTACCCGGTAAAATGAATCTATTGGATAAATCTAAAACCATTATCACTTGTTGCGCCAGCGGCATGCGCAGTAGTTCTGCAAAAGGAATACTCAAATCCAATGGCTTTCAGCATGTGCACAATGGTGGAGGATGGACTTCTCTCCGGCAAAAAATTTAATTCCATGGATCATCCCGCGCTTATTAAAGAAATGACAGCGGAAGAGATTGCTCAATTTCACTGGCTAAAAACTGAATTAATTGGTTTTTGTTCTGATCATTCCATTACACAATCTGGCAGTAGAGAGAAATTATCCAGAAGGATCACTTATTATTTAAGAAGAGGCCAACTGCTCCTCACAAAAAATATACAGATAAAAGACAATAGCGGATTCAATTGGGAAATCCCCCTATTGATATTTTTCCAAATAGTTTATTTATGCAGAAGAAATAAAAATTGGAGATGTATTTTCATTTTTTTTCTCGTATTATCTCCGATGACGCTTTTCGCACAAATACAAGGAACAGGCTCCTGGAATGTTCTGAATTTTAAATATACGCATTCACCTCAACTCAGTTTTTTTGGAGAAACCCAGCTTCGATCTCTCTCATTTTATAATCAATTCCATTACTATGAATTCAAAGGAGGGGTTAATTACAAGATATTCCCGAATGTCAAAATCAGTCTGGGAGCAGGAAGCTATCAAACATTTAGAGAAGGCGGAAATTTTTTAAAACCGAAAAATAATGATGAATTCCGCTTATGGCCACAGCTTACTCTTTTTCAGGATATACGGAAACTAAAAGTGGAGCAGCGTTTTAGATCTGAGTTGAGATGGACATCCACTGGATATCGCAACAGATTCCGCTATAGACTGGCTATTTCCCACCCTTTCGGAACTAAAGAAAATGGAGCCCAACCCTTTCTTGCTACCATCAGCAATGAACTTTTTTTCACCAACCGGGAACCCTATTTTGAAAGAAACCGCCTTCAAGCCAACATCAATTATAAAATTGCTCCTGCGACAACACTACAAGTTGGATATCTCCACCAGTTCGATTACCGCATCAACGATGAAATAGGAAGAGATTTTTTAATTCTAGGTTTGTATTTTGAATTTAACCGGAAAAAAAATAAGCTCCCAAAGGCCAATACTGAGTTGAACGATTTTTAAAGCTGATTTAAATTAAATCAGATATTGAGATGTTCAATAGAATAATCTGATAAACAATTTACTTCTAACATTTAAGTTTTAATTCAGTCAATCAGGGGAAACCAATTTAGTAGCCCTCATTTTCTATTTTTGGATACATCTTCATATTTCCCTTACAATTTCTTTACCGATTGGTAACAGCGCATTCATACAATTGTAATATACCGGGCGTTTTTTTGTAAAACCACCTTGTGAAAAACTTAATTTACGTTTGTTTGCCGTTAATAATTGTCCCCAGTATTGTGATAGGCCAACCGTCAACAGCGCCCAATGTTTTTATAATTACCACTGATGGATTTCGATGGCAGGAAGTATTCAACGGGGCAGATAGCTCTTTACTGGGTGACAAAAGATGGGTTACAGATACATCAGCTTGTAAGCAAATGTTCGATGGAATCAATCCACAGGAACGCAGAAGTAAATTGCTTCCTTTCTTTTGGCATGTTATTGCAAAACAAGGTCAAATAGCGGGTAACCGAAGCCAAAACAATAAGGTCAACGTAGCCAATTTTTACAAGATCTCTTATCCGGGTTATCAGGAAATGCTAACGGGCATAACTCCACGACGACTCAATCCTAATTGGGCTATAAATAGTAGGAAGCCCACTGTTCTTGAAAAAGCTAACAATCTAAAAGACTATAAAGGAAAAGTTGTAGCCTTTTGTTCATGGAATATTTTACCTTTTGTAATTCGGGAAAGCCAGTCTTTGATACCGGTGAATGCGGGATATGAGAGAGTATCTGAGGAAAATGATCCAATGGGAACACTTATCAATCAGGTACAATCCTACCTTCCTGTGGAACATACCCGAAATGACATGTTAACTTATGTGGCTGCGAGAAACTATCTCCAGCAACATCATCCAAAAGTTCTCTTTTTGGGTTTTGGAGAGACTGATGAGCATGCTCACCGAGGTAATTATGACCAATACCTCATAAAAGCACATCAATTCGACCAGTTTCTAGCCGATTTATGGTACTTCGTTCAGTCCGACCCGTTTTATAAAAACAATACCACTTTTATCATCACCACTGATCATGGACGTGGTAGTAACCCAAAGAAATGGGGAAGTCATGGTTTTTGGATTAAAGGTTCAGGTGAAGTTTGGACAGCCTTGCTGGGTCCGGGTATAGAGCCTTTGGGTGAATTATTACATCCACAAACTACCTGGTTGAAAAATATTGCAGCTGCTGTTTCCCTGTTAATTCAAAGATCCAATCCCTCAGAATCCTATATGCTTACTGATAATCGAAATTCCACCCTCAATAAAAACGAGAGCATATATTTTGCAGGCGGGCAATAAGCCGGCCATATAATTTAAAGTTGATGAAAACAAATCAATGGAGTATTGCAATTTTAGGCGTAATACCTACCAGTAAGTATATCGATAAGTAATCCTGGTCGATTGCTGTTTGTCTTTGCTATTAATGAGTTCAGTTAATTTCAATCCTTTTTCATCATAATAATACTCTGAGGTGACATAACTTGATCCCATTCTGGGTACCTGAATCATTTTAGTCAATTTGCCCGTTTCATCATAGTTGAATAAATAATCTGGCAGCAATTGACCGGCTTTCTTGTTGAAACGTACTATATCAGTCAGACGACGATTGTTGTCATAATAGAAATAAAATCGTTCCACTTGCTTTTTCCCCCTCATCCAAATTTCTTCCGCTACCAAATCGAGTGAGTCTGTTTTAAAAATGATTGCTAGGGTATCAGTATTATCTCTTACTATGTAGGCATTTTCGGGTAGAGAGTCTTTTCGAAAAAAATAAATATGTGTTTCAAGCTGTTTTATGTTTAGGGTAGTATCGCGGGTAATACTTTGAATGCTTTGGAGGCGACCGGAAGGTGCATAACTGAAAGTTGTTGATACATCACCTCTTCGGTTCCCGGCAACTGACCTGATCAACTTACCCCCTTCATACTGCGAAATTGTCCGATTGGTGCTACCGGGGGCTTCGTTGGTGTAAAGAACTACTTTTTTCCCATCCATACCAAATTCCTGCGTAAGTATTATTTCTTCCTCTGCTGCAGGTCTATCATTAGTAATAACAACTTGCAAAGATTTTACCCTGAGCTTTCTCATCAGTGCATGATGTTGCATGGTTTCTCGGTTCGCCAACAAGTCATTGTAATAATACTGTGCCTGCAAGGAAAAATTAATGAGGAAAGCGAAAAATAGCATGGCTTGTTTCATAATCAACTGCAGATAAATGATTCTGTCACTGCAATATTCGGTATGAATTTTGTTACCATAAAAAATTGTGTATATTTTTTGGTTATTAAACCCAAAAAATGGTTGTTGAATGGGTAACTTACCACCATCTAAATAAGTAGAATGGAATCCTCTCAACCCGCCGCCATTGCTTTTCTGCGGCTGATGAAAATAATGGACGAATTGCGAGAAAAATGTCCTTGGGACAAGAAGCAGACTGAACAAACCCTTCGTCCTCTCACCATCGAGGAGACATATGAGTTAGCAGATGCCATCACCCGAAACGATTGGGAGGGAATCAAAGAGGAGTTGGGTGATTTAATGCTGCATCTTATTTTTTATGCCCGTATTGCCAGTGAAAAGAAAGCTTTCTCGGTTGATCAAGTTATCAATGGAATTTGTGATAAACTCATTAACCGACATCCACATGTTTATGGAGATGTACAGGTAAAAGATGAGGAAGATGTGAAAAAAAATTGGGAACAAATAAAATTGAAGGAAGGAAAAAAATCTGTACTGGGAGGGGTTCCCCTATCCCTGCCTGCGATGGTGAAAGCCATTCGTATCCAGGAAAAAGCAAAGCAAGTAGGATTTGAATGGGAAAATAGGGAGGATGTATGGAAGAAAGTAGAGGAGGAAACACTTGAATTGCAGGAAGCCATCCATTCCGGTGAGGAAGATTCTATTGAGCAGGAATATGGAGATCTGCTATTTAGTCTTATTAATTTTGCCAGATTTTTAAAAATAGATCCCGAAGGTGCCTTGGAAAAAACGAACCAAAAATTCATGAAAAGATTTCGATTGATGGAGCAAATGGCAGAGAAAGCTGAAAAATCTTTACAACAAATGACACTGGCAGAAATGGATGAACTTTGGAACAAAAGTAAAATGATAAAGTGAAGCCGGTCTGGAAATCATTCGTACTCCGCAATGGATATTTGCTGATTACTGCCGCATGGCTGTACACCCTTTCCTTTCTTTTCAGTAATTATTGGAGTTATCGTTCTTCACCGGTAAAAGTTAAGTCCACCCTCGAAAGACAATTATCCGGGGAGACCGATCAGATCGAGAGAATTTCAGTTGATAGTTTACTCATATTATCACTAATTAAAGCAGATCAGCCGGTAGCTAACCCCATCAAAGGCGAAACAGGAATTTTTTTGTACGAAGGCCATTCAGATTCACGAAATACCCGATTGCTCTACTGGAATTCCAATGAAATCTATGTAGATGCGAAAGACCTCAACCTCTCTCCCGGAATCCATTTTGTCGTTCATCGAAATGGTGATTTTCAGTTGATACGAAAAAATCTGGTGGTTAAGGGAAATCCTTATACTTTAATGGCTTACGTTCCCATCCGATGGCACTTTTTTATTGAAAACAAGTATTTACGAACTGATTTTGCTGGTCTCGAACATTTGGAAGAACAATATACCATTAGTGATGCTCCGGGTTCGATTGCCATTCATTCCTCTAATGGTCAACCATTGTTCAAAATAATGTTGAAATCCGGACGGGAGTTCATAGAGTACGATATGGTTACCGTATTGCTTCGATTGTTGGCCATCTTATGCCTTTTGGCTTTTTTGCATAATATTTCATCCGAATGGGTGAGGATGTATTCATTTCAACAGGGATTTCTTTTTCTTTTCGGTTCAGTTACAGCTCTTCGGGTAATAACTTACCGTTTCCATGTTCCATTTGACTTTTCGAAAATTCCGCTTTTTGATCCGGGTATATATGCTTCTAATATTATACATCCATCACTTGGTGATTTATTGGTCAACGCCGCATTGGTGTACTGGTTGTTAAGATTTTACCGATCACGTAGATTGTTTCCCCTAATGACAAATTCGGAGTATACCCGGGGTAATCGGACTTGGTTCAATTCTTTTATTCTTGCTTTTTGCGGATTATTCCTTGCTAGCATAGTTAGTAGTTTGTTGGAAGATGCCAAAATTTCTTTTGATGTATCAAATTTTTTCAGTCTTTCTTTGTTTAGCTGTATAAGTTTTATCATTCTCTGTTTACTGGTTTTGATTTTCTATTATTTTTCCGAAATCCTCATGTTTCCTCTTCTGCGAAATCGGCCACCCCTGATTTGGCAATTACCCGGAATCGTGATAGCCGGTTGCTTGTTTATTTATTTACAGAGGGAACCGGAGACTGTTTTACTGTATGCCAGTATCACTGGATGGATCATTTTTTATTTATTATTGGTGTACCTCCGACGAGAAGAATTTATAAAAGGACTCTCGAATTCTGCATTTTATATCTTTTGGGTAATGTTCTTTGCTTTATCCATTGCCACTTTGGTGATGTTTCGCTTCCGACAGGTGGAGTGGCTTCAGAGGGAAAAACTAGCAGAGCACCTCGCAAATCGATCAGATCCTTTTGGTGAAAATTTATTAAGTATTGCTGCTACCAACTTTGATGATCGATGGCTTGAATTGAATTACCAACGTTTTTCCCAAAATGAATTGGAAAATAAAATTTTAAAAGACAGCCTGATTCGGCAGAATTTTTCTGGTTACCTGAATAAATTCGACACGCGAATCTTAACATTTAATGCTGTTCGACAGCCGCTTTTTAATGACGATTCGGTAAGGTGTCTCGATCTAGATACATTGATTGAATTACATTCAACTTCAACAGGAATCGATGCTCTTTTTATAGCAGGTCAGGATAACAAACTATTCAATTACGCATTTCGAAAAACTGTTGCTGATGCGGATAATATATTGGGATATGTATATGTGCTGATCAAAGCAACCCGGTATAAAAGTGAAGCACTTTATCCTGAATTATTCAACCAAGCAACCGATCCACTCATAAACCCCGCATCAGGTTACTCATACGCTGTGTACAACAATGAAAAGCTATCAGAACAATATGGCAATTATTCATTTTCTACCAGTCCGAGGTACCGAAAAAACAATGCACCACTCTTTCGTTATGATAGTGGGGAGTTTTCTGAGTTGTGGTTAAGCAATGAGACCGGGAAACAGATCATGATAGCACGAAGGAACAATACCCTTCTTGAGTTAATGACACTGTTTGCTTATCTGTTTTGTGCCTTTCTTTTGATTTCTTTTGTCTTTGATAAGACTGCTCTTCTCCTTACCACAGCTTTTCGGAAAAAACAACTCCGTACACTTTTTCAGATTAAGATTCGCTCGCAGTTGCAGGCCATCATCATTTTCATCAGTATCTTCTCATTTTTTGTTATTAGTATCACAACCATAACCCTCTTCATCAACCGATTCAACCAAAACAATGAGGAAAGACTTAGCCGATCCATTCAAGTGATGGCGAATGAAATCAATTCAAGAACAGCCAGTCTTGAAAGTATTGAACTCCAGGGAAGTCCGGACGGATTTGGTAACCAACTCCAACAGGTAATTACTGATATTTCCGATCAACACAATGCTGACATCAATTTTTATAGTACCTGGGGAAATCTCCTGATCTCTACCCAACCCTATATATATAATAAAAAACTTCTTAGTGAAAAAATGAATGCCGAGGCATTTCAGCAATTGACCAAGAACAAAAGCATTCGGTTCCAGCAAACAGAAAAGATTGGCTCTTTCCGCTACTTGAGTGTGTATCAACCTTTGACCGATGCATCCGGATCAACTTATGCTTTTCTCAACATACCTTACCTGAATACCCAAACTGAACTGAACCAGGAAATTTCAGGTTTTTTGGCTGCTATTTTGAATCTAAACGCTTTTATTTTCCTTATTGCCGGTATCATTGCCTTCTATTTTACAAGTCGCATCAGTGAATCTTTTGAGTTGATTACCCGAAAAATGCAACAAATTAGCCTTGGTAAGGTCAATGAAACCATTGAATGGAACCGAAACGACGAGCTTGGGTTACTTATTTCCGAATACAACAAAATGGTTAAAAAATTAGAAGCCAGTGCCAGTGCCCTCGCAGTATCTGAAAGAGAAGTGGCTTGGCGGGAAATGGCGCGTCAGGTAGCCCACGAGATTAAGAATCCACTTACACCCATGAAATTGAGCATTCAATACCTCCAGGATGCACTTCAAAAAGATGATCCCCGCTTGCCTGAATTGTATCAAAAAACAACGGCTACTTTATTGACTCAAATTGATCAGCTGTCACGTATCGCTTCCGATTTTTCTCAATATGCTCAAATTAGCATGGCAAAATCAGTTCCTTTAGACATTTCTGAAGTCATTCGAAAGTGGACCGGTTTATATGAGTTATCGGATAATTGCCGTATTCTGCTTATTCTACCCGATGAGCCAATGATGATCAAAGGAGATCAAAGTCATTTAGATAGACTTTTTACTAATTTATTATTGAATTCGATTCAGGCCTGCCAGGAAGGTGAGATTGCTAATATAAGTGTTCGGATTGAAGGTACTGCGGATTTTATAGCAGTCAGTTTTTCAGATCAGTCCGGAGGCATTGCTCCTGATGTAATTATCAATATGTTCTCTCCCAATTTTACGACCAAATCGAGTGGTACCGGTTTGGGACTGGCCATTTGTAAAAGAATTGTGGAGCAGGCGGGTGGAAGCATTCGATTCGAGACAGAATGGGGGAGTGGAACTACTTTTATAATGCAATGGCCTCGGTGGAAGTAAATGCTATTGTTCGTTTTGCTTGCTTTTTTGCCGTCGAATAAATTCTTTCATCTGTGTCAAATTAAAACTACTCAGATTTGCTTCTGCGGAAATCCCCGCTTTTTGAGCAACCATTACACCGTATTTTATGTCATTCATCCCCGAAATGGTATGTGCATCGGGATTAATGGAAATCAAAACTCCCAGTTCTCTGGCTCTTTCTATCCATCGCCAGTCAATGTCCAGTCTCCTTGGATGCGCATTGAGTTCAACTACTACCTTGTATTGGGCACAGGCAGTCAATAATGCTTCGTGATCAACTGGATATCCGTTGCGGCTGAGCAACAATCGCCCGGTGGGATGTCCTAGTATCGTTGTATAAGGGTTTTGTACAGCAGTGAGAAGGCGGTGCATGGACTTCTCTATGGGCATTTTAAGATTGGAATGAATGGATGCGATGACAAGATCAAATTGTGACAACAACTCAGGAGGGTAGTCAAGAGAGCCATCACTCAAAATGTCGCTTTCTATGCTCTTGAAGATGGTAAAGGGGGCGAGGGCAGCATTGAGTTGTTCTATTTCCCTGTGTTGAGCCAGTATCTTTTCTATGCTAAGTCCGTTTGCGTAAAAGGCAGATCTGGAGTGGTCACTAATAACGAGGTATTCGAGTCCCTTTTTCCGGGCTGCTCTTGCCATCTCTTCGATTGTGTCCGACCCATCACTCCATTGACTGTGGCTGTGGATGATGCCTCGAATGTCTTCCATCCGGATGGCATCAGGTAATGGTTGCTTCCTGGCCTTTTCGATGATGGTCTTATTTTCCCGAAGAGGTGCCGGGATAAAATGAACACCTGCCTGTTTGAATATATCTTCTTCGCTTTGATATTTTGCCTTTTCGGGCCACCCAATCAATTCATTCCAGGCTGCGATAAATTCCAAGTCTGCACTCAGTTCAAATTGTCTTCGAAAAATTTGTTCAGGTTCAGTTGAAATCATGTGCACCTTTATTCCCTCGCGACTGATTGCTTGAATTGTATCTGTTGTTGCAGATTCAATCGTAAATGCCCAGTCGGTGAGTTGTTGCAGCAATATTTTAGAAGGGAGAGAAGATATAAAATTTAGAAAAGGAATGATTTCCAACTGTCTTTTCCAGGCACCTGCGGGCAAAATAGAATCTGCAGGGAATAAAGTATTGAATTGTTGTAAAAAATGGGTTGTCCAACCTTCCAGTTCAGCATAAAGAAATAGTCCCTGGTGTTGAAGATAGAATTCTATTGCCTCTTTTATATTCTTTTGCGTTTTCTCGCCAAAGCCTTTGTATAGGGTTAGTCTGTTTTCATTGCAGGCATAAAGAAGTTCTCCCATTGTCTCAATTTCCAGTTCTTTCCAGATGGTAGCTATCTTCTTAGGCCCCAATCCTTTAATCGATAACATTTCAATAATGCCCGCGGGTGTTTTGTTGAGGTACTCTTTTAGGAGTGAAAGTTCTCCGGATATTAATTGTTCCCTGATTTTTTTACCGATGGCATCGCCTATTCCTTTTAGCCTATCAACCTCTTCTGTAGATAATGAGGAGAGGGGTACGTTGAGCTGATTGATTTGATAGGCAGCGTTCGAATAGGAGCGTGACTTGAAGGCGTTATCGCCATGGATATCCATTATTTTGGCGAGCAATGAAAAATTGTCTGCTATTTGTTCGTTGGTCATATCTCTAATGGAAAGATAAAAAAAGTCCCGGGGTTACCGGGACTTTTTAGTCTATTTGTGCTGAAGAGCGAAGAATTACTTCTTCTTAGCAGCTTTCTTAGCGGCTTTCTTCGGAGCAGCTTTCTTAGCAGCTTTCTTCGGAGCAGCTTTTTTAGCGGCTTTCTTCGGAGCGGCTTTCTTAGCGGCTTTCTTTGCAGTTGCCATGTTTAAGAAATTTAATGGTTAGTTAATACATTAAAAGTATAAACATATTTCGAACTAACAAAAAAAATTTTTTTTTACGCAGTTGCAGGAGAACTAATTACGGAAACAGTTGTCTTGTTGTCTCTTCCTTTTTTGTATTCAACTAATCCGTTGGTAAGTGCAAACAATGTATAATCACTTCCTACTCCAACATTTTTACCCGGGTGATAAACAGTGCCGCGCTGACGAACAATGATGTTGCCTGCTAATGCAGGTTGACCACCATATATTTTTACTCCAAGACGTTTGCTTTGCGAGTCCCTACCGTTCTTTACACTACCTTCTCCTTTTTTGTGTGCCATGATTCATTCTTTTTTAGATAAGTAAAATTGCTCAATGGTTGCTCAATTGATTTGCATCAATCAGGCTATGCTTTCGATTTTGATTTGCGTGTAATGCGTTCTGTGACCGTGTTTCTTGCGAAAACCTTTTCTTCTTTTCATTTTAAATGCAATCACTTTATCACCCATTACAAGATCATCCAGGATCTCTGCCTGAACAGTTGCTTTTACTTGCTCACCCGCAATAACTTTTCCGTCCTTTTCTAACATCAGAACCTGATTGAAAGAAACTTTATCACCGGTTTTTCCTGACAGGTGAGGAACAAATAATTGCTGACCTTCTTTAACTTTAAATTGCTGGCCTGCAATGGTAACAATGGCTAACATAATTTCAAGATTTTGGGAGGGCAAAGGTATAGATTTTTCATGTAAAGTCCACCAAAAAATTCGAAAAACACCCTGAAAAGTGCTGTTTTTATCTATTTTTCTACAGATGTGCAAAAGACACGGAGCCTCAATTATTTTTCAACAATTAAGAAATCCTTCAAAAAAGAAGTAGTTCCAATACGGTTCAATCTGTCTATTTTTGAACTTTCAATGCCCCCTATGCTGCTACAGTTGACAGCGAAACTGGCGAGACCTTATGCCAATTATATTTATCGATCCATCCGCCGGGGCATGGTGACGGCAGTAGACGATCAGGAAAAAATACTGGCAGAGTTGGTAAAGCAAGGTAGAAAAACCCAGTTTGGCAAAGACCATGGATTGGCCAATGTTAACACTGCCGAAGAATTTGCTGCTGCTGTTCCCATCCGAGATTATGAGCAACTGAAAACTTATATAGAATTGGTAAAGGAAGGGGGTGAAAACATACTTTGGAAAGGCAAGCCAC
The DNA here is from genome assembly GCA_046079965.1 of Sediminibacterium sp. GTDB lineage: Bacteria > Bacteroidota > Bacteroidia > Chitinophagales > Chitinophagaceae > Sediminibacterium. Next base: position 12,090 of record JBJTTC010000200.1, read on the forward strand.
TTTATTTTGCCAAAACCAGCGGTACAACCAGTGGTGTAAAATATATTCCCATCAGCAAGGATTCCATTTCCAACCATATCAATGGTGCTCGCAATGCACTGCTTTGTTACATTGCACAAACCGGTAACCCTGCTTTCGCCTCCGGAAATATGATTTTCCTCAGCGGCTCTCCTGAGCTGGAGAGGGTAGGAGGTATTCCAACCGGTCGCCTGAGTGGCATTGTTAACCACCATGTTCCCGCATATCTCCGTTCGAACCAACTGCCTACTTATGAAACCAATTGTATTGAAGATTGGGAGGAAAAACTCGATAAAATTGTCGATGAGACACTACATAAACCAATGACGCTCATTAGTGGTATACCTCCATGGATGCAGATGTATTTTGACAGGATACATGAAAAGACAGGAAAAAAAGTTGGCGAAGTATTTCCCCGTTTCAACCTCATGGTACATGGGGGCGTCAACTTTACTCCCTACCGGCAAAAACTAATGGATAGCATCGGTAGAAAAGTTGATACCATTGAGTTGTATCCTACCAGTGAGGGTTTTTTTGCTTTTCAGGATAGCCAAAAACATGAGGGGCTATTGTTGAATACCAACAGTGGAATTTTCTACGAGTTTATTCCGGTTGAGGAAGTATTCAAACCCAATCCGACAAGGTTAACGATCGGTCAGGTTTCCACTGATGTTCATTACGCAATTGTTGTTTCCAGTAATGCGGGATTGTGGGGCTACCTGGTCGGAGATACCGTTAAATTCATCTCTACACGTCCTTATAGATTATTGGTTACCGGTCGCATTAAGCATTTTATTTCCGCTTTTGGTGAACATGTGATTGGTGAGGAAGTAGAAAAAGCCATGCACATCGCACTGGAATCAACCGGAGCTCGAATCACTGAATTTACTGTTGCACCGAATATTTCCTCCGGGGAAAGTAAAAGTTTTCATGAATGGTTCATCGAATTCGAAAAAGAACCCGATAACATCGAAACTTTTATATCAACCCTTGACCACTCCCTCCGAAAGCTGAATGTTTATTATGATGATTTGATAGCCGGAAACATTTTAGATCGTTTGCACATTACCCGCATTGCAAAAAATGGATTTATACATTATATGCGTGCTTCCGGAAAATTGGGCGGACAAAACAAGGTGCCACGCCTAAGCAATGATCGTCAACTGGCAGATGCCCTCCACCCCTGGATATTGGAATAAATGAATGCTGGACACACCGTTTTGCAAGGGATTGCCTAAATTAGCATTTTCACTGCCATCCCTATGCCAACTGCCGCCAAAAAGCGAATTGCCCTATTTGGTTCTACCGGATCCATCGGTACCCAGGCATTGGACGTCATTGCTGCCAATCCGGACATGTTTTCTGCTGAGGTATTGACAGCTCAGACCAACCACACCCTATTGATAGAACAGGCCATGCAGTTCAATCCGGCTGTGGTGGTAATCGGAGATGAAAGCAAATATGCTCTTGTTCGGGATGCGCTGGCAGGAAAAGACATAAAGGTCTTCTGTGGTGAGCAGGCCTTGCAGGAAGTTGCTTCCATGTCTATCTATGATATGATGCTGGCCGCCATAGTGGGATATGCCGGACTCAAACCCACCTTGCGGGCAATCGAAGCAGGGAAACCCATTGCTCTGGCCAACAAGGAAACACTGGTGGTCGCAGGTGACATCATCATTCGTAAAGCACTGGAATACCGGGTGCCCATCATACCGGTAGATAGTGAACACTCTGCCATCTTCCAGTGCCTGGTAGGAGAGGGCAGAAATCGAATTGAAAAGATCATACTTACTGCCAGCGGGGGACCATTTTTTGGAAAGAAACCCAATTTTTTGGTCAATGTAAAGCGGGAACATGCGTTACAACATCCCAACTGGAGCATGGGGGCTAAAATCACGATTGATTCGGCTACTTTAATGAATAAAGGACTGGAAGTGATTGAAGCCAAGTGGCTTTTCAATCTCCGACCCGATCAAATACAGGTGGTGGTTCATCCACAAAGTATTATCCATAGTTTGGTTCAATTTGAAGACGGAAGTCTCAAAGCACAGATGGGATTACCGGATATGAAATTACCCATACAATATGCGATGGCCTTCCCACAACGCATTCCCAACGATTTCCCCCGGTATAATTTCATGCAGCCTTCAACCCTTCATTTTCATGAACCCGATTTAAAGACCTTTCGCAACCTGGCACTTGCAATTGAAGCCATGAAGCAAGGGGGCAATATGCCCTGTATCCTGAATGCTGCCAATGAACTTGCTGTCTATGCTTTTCTCCGCAACCGCATTGGTTTCCTTGACATGACAGATATAGTAGAAAAAACAATGGCCCAGGTTCCTTTCATTCAACATCCTACTCTGGAAGACTATTTTGAAACTGACGGCGAGGCGCGTACCTTTGCAGCTTCCATCATTCATTTATATGGGTAGATGTATTCGTCAGCAAGTAACTTTTCAACATGACATTATTAGCGATTGACTGGGCCGGAGTTGGTATCAAGGCGGCCCAATTTATTTTATCCTTCTCCATTTTGGTTATTCTCCACGAGTTGGGCCATTTCCTGCCCGCCCGCTGGTTTGGATGTCGCGTAGATAAATTCTATCTTTTCTTCGACCCTTGGTTCAGCTTGTGGAAAAAGAAAAAAGGAGATACAGAGTATGGACTCGGTTGGATTCCATTCGGAGGGTATGTAAAAATTGCCGGAATGATCGACGAGAGCATGGATAAAGAACAAATGAAACAACCCCCTCAGCCATGGGAATTTCGCTCCAAACCCGCCTGGCAACGCCTGATCATTCTCTTGGGTGGTATCGTAGTGAATGTTATCCTGGCTATTGTTATTTTCATCGGAATTACCTGGTTTTACGGGGAACAACAACTACCCGTTAAAAATATTAAATACGGATTACACACCGATTCGCTCGTGCAAAGCATCGGAATGAAAGAGGGTGACAACCTGGTAGCGATCGATAATCAACCCATTACCTATTTTGGCAGTTTCGAGGCTGATGTGATTTTTAAAAAGCCTCAAACCATCCAAGTACAAAGAGGTGATTCTGTCATATCGCTTTCCATTCCCGCAGGGTTCGCCAAACAAGTCATGGCCCATCGCAGAACCGGAAGTTTGCTTACCCTTCGATTCCCTATCATCATTGATTCAGTATTAAAGGAAGCCATCTTCACTGCCAACCGCCTGCAGAAAAATGACACTGTTGTCGCACTAAACGGTCAGCCCACCTTGTTTTATCATGAATTGTCTCCCTTGAAAGATCGATACAAAGATTCTATAGTACAGTTAACCGTTCTTCGCGGAGCTGACACGGTTCAGGTACGAGCATTGGTCAGTAGCAAAGGTTCCATCGGTTTTTTTCCGGTACAACCGCTAAGCCTGATGCCTACCATCACCACCAATTACACACTTTTGCAGTCCATTCCCATCGGATTCAATCATACCTGGGAAACCCTGGGTCGATACATTACCGGCATCAAACAAATGTTCACCGGTGAAGCCAATGTGAAAGATTCTCTCGGTAGTGTTATTAGCATTGGTAATACTTTTCCCGGACAATGGGATTGGGAACGTTTCTGGACACTAACCGCCATTTTTTCTATTGTACTCGCTTTTATGAATGTACTCCCCATACCTGCATTAGATGGCGGACATGCCCTCTTTACATTGTACGAAATGATCACCGGACGTAAACCGGGAGATAAGTTCATGGAATATGCCCAAATTGCGGGGTTCGTTCTGCTAATGTCATTGATGGCATATGCATTGGGACTTGATGTATGGAGAATATTCAAATAAACCTTGTATTACATTATAAATCAAGTAATTAATCGATTTAATTCTTTCGAGAAGAAAAAAGCTCGTACCTTTGTGTGTTAGCAAAAATGAACCGGGGTCGTACTGGTTTCGACAGCATAGGTTACTGTTGGTGCAAGCATGCAGTGCGTTGGATAATTAGCACTTTAATCTGAATACCCGAACTACAAATGGCAATACACAGTATGCCATGGCTGCCTAATCAGTGATTGGGTAACCATTTGGGCCGCCGCACTGGTTGTTCGCTGACCGCGTGCCGCCGCCGACTCAAAACAATAGCGAATGCGAATGCAGAAGGCTGTGCCTGTATTTTAAGTCCATACAGCTAAGTACCACATAGGTGGGTTCACTTCCGGTGAGGTACCGACAAAAAATGGTGAAATAAGCATGTAGAAAGCCAATGGTTACGATGTTTGGACAGGGGTTCGACTCCCCTCGACTCCACAGTTACACCTATCAAGTGATTACGGAGGTTCCTTCGGGAACCTCCTTCTCCTTGATACTACATCCCGGACACTCTTCCCAAACCCTTACTGGTAGGACTTTTTAGAGGATTATCATTTTTATCACTTCCAATTAGATGTCTTTAGATAGGTCTAATTTAAGTGGGTCTAACAATGATTAAAAGTGAATTATGTGGTGGACTTTTCACACCCAACATTGACCACCTTTTAAAAAAGTCCAACAAAAGTCTTCAGAAAGTCCAACAAAAGTCTTGTAACTGACAGATTTGTAATCTTTTAAATCAAATCAATCTGTTATGTCAAATGTCAAAGTCAGTTTCTTTCTTAAAAATCGAAAGAACAACCTCAATCAACAACCCATTGTTATGACCATTACATTGAATCAAGACCGGACTCAAGTTTTTACCGGGGTTTGGATTGAAAAAAAGAGATGGAATGAAAAACTAAAAAGAATCAAAGGAAATGATGAGGAAACACAAGTCCTTAATGACACGTTACTGTCCCTTATTTCTCAGACAAGAAAAGTATGCAACGAATTACTATTGTCCGGTAAACCCTATAACCCCAACACCATAAAATTAAGACTCAAAGAGGGATTTAATAAAAGTTTGGGTGTGGTTGAGTCATACGAACTTTTCTTAGATAGGATGAAAAAATTGATACCCTCAAAATACACTAAATCCACTCTAACCAAATACACCAACACCAAGGAAAGAGTGAAAGAGTTTATAAAACATTATACACAACGTAATGACATCTACTTATATGAATTGGAGTCACAATTTATGGAAGATTTCGACTTATGGTTGAGAACGAAATTCAATGTTCAACATAATACCGTTTACTGTATCGACACCCTAAAAACTAGACAAAAGTTCGATATTGGTTAGTCTGTTTTGGACTGTTTTTTCTCTGCTTTTTGCAAAGATAGCCCCGCCTCCAGAAAACTCAAGGCTATACGAAGCGGTGGTGGCCATTTCACAAGGGCCTTCTACCACCGGCCTTGACTTTTCTTCCGGCTTTGCGGCTATTGGTTGCTCAAGCAGATTAATACCAGCATAGTAGTCATCCCAGATTTGTTGTGGCGATTTATCACCCAAGCTTCCATGAAGCCTTCTTTCATTGTAATGCTTTTTCCACCTGTTCATGACCAGGCCGGCATCATAGATTGATTCAAACTCATATCGACGTTCTATGGTTCGCTCTACAATGCTGTGATAGGCTTCGATGAAGGAATTTTCCTCCGGTGTGGCTACATGGGTAAATTCTTGGTCAACTTGCATCTCCTTAAGGTAATCCCGAACGAGCTGCGCGATAAACTGACTACCATTGTCGTTTCTGATGGTGATACCCGTAACAGGGTGTTTCTGGATGATTCGATTTAGTAACCACTTTACCTGCTCCTTTCGGATATGCCACCACAGCAGCTGACCCAAGATTTTTCGGCTATAAACATCCAACACCGTCAATACCAATGCATTTCGACTGGCACCATGTATATGGAGGTACTTGATGTCCATACAAAGCTGCTGCATCGGTGCATCGGCTTGCTGTGTGTAATATTGCACAAACTTGCGCTTGTCAGATTTGGTTTGGATCTTACTGCAATAAAGCAGGCCTTGTTCAGCCATCAGCCTGTAGACCTTTTTTTTGTTGATCACAAAACCTTCCTGACGAAGACAAGAGCTCATCACTCGGTATCCATAATCAACAAACTCAATACCCAAGATAAACTTTACAGCAAGAATTACGCTGATATTACTTACCGCAGTACCATCATCCAGTTGTGTATGTGTTGATGGTTTACGGCCTTGTTTCCCCGATTTACATCGGTAATAGAAGCTGCTGCGGTTGATACCAGACCATTTGAGCATCCAACTTACCTTTATCTTACTTTCAAAGAGCTGGATACAGGATTTTACTTCCTGTACCTTCAACGGTTTTTTTTTAAAAGCTCGTTTTTGAACTCAAGCTCTAAAGCCTGGTTCGCAATGATTCGTTTCAAGCGTTCATTCTCCGACTGGAGCTGTTTAACTTCAGGATCAATGCTACGATACTTGGGCTGCAAACCCGATATACCATCACGGTTGAACTCTCTCTTCCAACGATGGAATAACGATTGTGCAACATTGTGTTTTCGAAGGGTCTCAGTAAGGCCATACTGATCCGCTTCTTGGATAAGTTGAAGCTTCTGTTCAACACTCCAATTTCGACGTTTTGTTTTCATGGTTCCCTAAATTTAATGTTCTAAACTGAATTAAAAAATCAGTCCAGTCATTTAGGGGGTCAATACACAATCCTTAAATCGTTTTCCGGAAGATTGTCAATGTAAAGTAAATTAAAACCTTAAACCTTACATAATACACAATACTTCAGACCAATGTATTATTAACGATGAAATTGAAAATAATTTGATACAAAATCAAATTCGACAATGCCTAACTGAAATAAATCTGAACCTAATAATCCATTTAATTCTAAATATTGAGTTGACTTTTTAATCTTGCGTACATCTATATTTTTAAAATAAACCGATTCTTTATTCAAGAATATATCTAAGCTACCGTTTTTAATACTACTTGCTGAATAAGTAATTTTTCTCACTGACGTGATTTGTCGTTTATTAGTAAACCGTAAGGTGTCGCCGATATCAATGTTTGATGTAAACAAAGCTGTCTGATCAGAGCCCGTATCGAATAACATCAGTAATCTGGTCGAAGTTGCTTCTTTCTTGAGATTGCAGATTACAAAAGGAAGTACATTACCAAAAAGATTTGCATTTTCTGAAGAAGGTAAATGGTTTTTATAAAATATTAATTTTTTATTATTGTAGTCAATAGTTACCCTTAGCTTCTTTAAGAAGCTCCAACCTATAACTCCATCACATCCGGAAGGCATTTTTTCAGATGATACCACAGGTAAATTTGAAATACTTATATCACCCAAACGTAATTCAGGAACTAAGGCAGGATATGCATTTGCAAAATTTCCTTCACCATCAGTAAATAAAAATGGTTCTATGAACTTAAAAGAGCTGTTTAATCTATTCGCTAATTTAG
>JBJTTC010000201.1:0-3001 GCA_046079965.1 Sediminibacterium sp.
ATCCCTGAATACAAAGGGCGAAGGATGGATACAATTATGCTTTAATGAGGCAGGTGAAAATGCAGTTAGCCTTGCCAAAAGACATGCCAACATGATAGCAAGGATGGCAATGATATTTACGATGCTGAGGTATTATCAAGCAAAAAAATCTAACCCGGTTGAATTTTGCTCAGATGAGTACTACCAAATAGCAGAATATCTGGGAGAGCTATCGTTATCGTGCAGTCTTGAGCTGTTTAAACAGCTTCCTGGTGAGCAGGTCACTGGCAGCGAAACCCTAGAAGAATTTTACCGCCTTTTGCCCTCTTCTTTTAATAAAAAGGAGTTGGCACCGCTGGAAAAATCTATGGGAAAATCCATGAGAACTATCGAAAGGATGCTGAAGCGATTGGTTGATACCAAAAGGGTAGAGCAAATAAAACCAGGATATTACAAAAAAATAAGCGTGTCGTAATTGACGTGATGTCGTGGTATTTAGTAAAACAGGGGAGGGGGACAACCCCTCCTCCCCTTAAATTTAAAATTTATGTTTGTATCAAAAATTCAATGGTGCGAATACACGCACAACTTTTGGCACGGGTGCAAAAAAATAGATCAAGAGTGCTCCCGATGTTATATGTTTAGAAATAAAAGCAGGGTTGGAGAGAAGGGGTCTGTAATATACAGAATGAAAGACAGCACTTTTTATGCCCCCCTGTTCATGGAAGAGGGTAAAATCATATTTACATGGTATCCCAACGGTGAAGTACATATTGCGTTTCCTTCTTGTGTAGTTTAATTTGCCAAAAAATTTAATTATGTCACATTCACCTGAGGGTCAGATGTTTTCAATGATCCGCCAATGGCAGGTTTCCGGGATTAGTCAGATAGAATTTTGTAAGAAGAAATCTGTTTCATATGCAACATTCCATTACTGGTATAAGAAGTTTAGGGATAGTGAGGCATCTGAAGAAGTCGTTTCTTCTTTTATACCTGTAACTATTGCTGATAGAGTTGGATCTACCTTTTGCTCAGTTCGGTTACCCGATGGTGTGGTAATCGATTTTCATAGCCCTGTATCTCCCGGCTATCTGAACCAGTTAGGTAAATAGTATGCTGCACATTTCTTCTCAATGCCGCTATTATCTTTATGAAGGATATGCGGATATGCGCAAGGGCTTTGATGGTCTGTGCGGACTTGTACAATCTGCTATGCGAAAAAAGATTACAACAGGTGATATCTTTATTTTCATTAACCGACCCGCCACGCACATCAAATTGCTTCAATGGGAGGGCGATGGCTTTGCACTGTATTACAAAAGACTGGAACGTGGAACATTTGAACGACCCAAGGGTAGTTATGAAGATGCGGGTATGCGATTGAGCGCTGAGCAACTTTCACTCATCTTGCAGGGCATTAGTTTACAATATATCCGTAAGCGAAAAAGATATCAACAAGCAGCATAATGCTGTGGATATCACTTGGGCTATAATGCCTGTCTACATTGAATTGTACGATATTTGCACCTGCAATTATACAATGATAGACTACCAACAATTATATGAACAGGAACTGGTAAGTAAAAAAGAATTACTTGAGGTGGTTGAGCATTGGAAAACCTCGTATCAGCTGTTGAAGTATGAGTTAGATCAAGTTAAAAAACTGATCTATGGTTCCCGTCATGAACGTTTCACCACCGCGCCACAAAATCCTGCACAACTTAGCTTGGATATACAAGCAGAAGCAGTACAAGCTACTTCGCTCACTTCGGCTCAACAGATTAGTTATACGCGCAAAGGAACACAACAGCCAAAGCCTTCCATTGCTCCGGTTCGCACCAAGCTACCCGATAATTTACCAAGAGTACCCGTTATATTGGAGCCAACCGCTGTACCCGATGGCGCAGTAAAAATTAGAGAAGAACAGACCGAAGAACTCGACTATCAACCCGGTCATTTTTTTGTTCGTCAGTATATCCGCCCGGTATATGTGAGCAAGGATACTTTTGTTATTGCAGATCTTCCTTCCAGACCCTTACCCAAGGCAATTGCCGGTGCGGGTCTGCTGGCTCAAATTGTTATAGATAAATACGTAGATCATCTGCCACTGCACCGCCAGCAGCAACGCTTCAATCGCGAAGGATTGAATATCCCCTACAGTACTATTACAGACTGGGTGAGTAGCACCTGTACACTCATTACCCCTTTGTATGAAGCCCTGAAGAAGCTAGTGCTGCAAAGCCCCTATTTACATGCAGATGAAACACCGATTAAGGTATTAGACAAGGATAAGCAAGGCAGTACACACAGAGGATTTTATTGGGTTTATCACAACTCGTTAGATGACCTGGTGTTTTTCGACTACCAACAAGGCCGGGGCAGAGAAGGACCGCAGCAGGTTCTTGAAGGCTACAGTGGTTATCTGCAAACGGATGGCTACAATGTATATAATATTATTGCAGAGCAAACAGAGGCAACCTTACTGCATTGTTGGGCGCATGGCAGACGCTATTTTTATGATGCACTTCAGAGCGATCCTGAGCAGGCGCAGCATGGCCTTAGTCTCATTGGCCAACTGTATGACATAGAGCGGAAGGCAAAAGAAGAAGGTTTATCTTTTGACCAAATTAAAGAACTCAGAGAAAGCCAAGCGGCTCCTATATTAAATGAACTAAAAGCATGGATGACACAGGGGTATATGACAGCCAAACCCAAAACACCCATTGGTAAGGCTTTTGCCTATTGCCTGGAACGATGGGATAAACTGACTATTTACACCACCGACGGCAGACTGAATATCGACAATAACCCAGTGGAAAATAGTATCCGACCGGTTGCAATTGGCAGAAAAAATTATCTGTTCGCCGGAAGTCATGAAGCTGCAAAAAGAAGTGCCATGCTATATTCCTTACTGGGCACCTGTAAACTACATGGCATAAATCCATTTGAATGGCTGAGGGATAGCCTCCAAAAAATAAATGATCATCCCATCAACAGAATCCACGAACTGCTGCCCATCAAA
>JBJTTC010000202.1:0-2985 GCA_046079965.1 Sediminibacterium sp.
TTCTGGCGGCGGCTTCCAATTGCTGCTGCATGGGGGGAGTAATTTCTGCGGGAGTGATCTCTTTGCTCTTTCCCTGGTATTTGGCTTCGAAATCAAAAAATTCATTGTGGGTGATGATCTCTGTAATGGGCAATACAGTGATGGCGCCTGAACGGCGGAAGACACCCACAGTAAATTCTCTTCCTTCGATGGCTTCTTCCACCAGCAACTGATCATCTTCCTGATATGCCTTTGCCAAAGCCGGACCCAGCTCGGTCGATTTAGTCACCTTACTCATACCGAGGCTACTGCCCCCATTGTTGGGTTTAACAAATAGTGGCAGGCTAAGTTGGTGTAAAATCTTTTCAGGTGAAAAAGGGGTATGAGCAAAGAGGTGCAGGGAGCGGGCAACATGAATCCCTGCGAATGCCACAACCGCCACAGTAAATCTTTTGTTGAAAGTAAGTGCTGAGGTAGCTGCATCACAACTCGTGTAAGGAATACCCAGTAAGTCAAAATAGCCCTGCAACTTACCATCTTCTCCCGGCGTACCGTGAAGACACATCAGGGCAAGATCAAATTTTACCTGACTACCTTCATGAACGATGGAGAAATCTTCCTTGTTCACGGCACTTCGCTGACCATTGGGAGAGACGAACCACCATCCGGAGGGATGAATATCGATGTAATAAACATTGTACAAGTCGCGGTTCAGGTTGGACTGTACAGTGTCGGCACTTTTGTAACTGATTTGAGCCTCACTGCTGAGACCCCCTGTAACGAGTGCAATGTTTTTTTTCATGGGTATTGATAAAAAAATCCCGATGAAATCTTCGGCAAGAGGCGAAAAAATCAACGGGATAACAGGATAACTACCTTCTCAGGCAGCCGACCTGATTAAATGTGCATCTTGTCTTTTTTCCCTAACAACTCATCCATTGTCTCTCTGTATTGCTCATCTGGCACACAGCAGTCCACCGGACAAACAGCGGCGCATTGAGGTTCTTCATGGAATCCCTGGCACTCGGTGCATTTGTTGGGGGTAATGTAATAGGTGTCTGTACTGATGGGTGCAAAACGCTGGTCGCTATCCACTACAGTTCCATCCAACAAAGTAAAACTGCCTTTGATTGTTGTGCCATCAGAGATGGACCATTCTACTCCGCCTTCATAGATGGCATTGTTGGGACATTCGGGCTCGCAGGCGCCGCAGTTAATACATTCATCTGTAATTTTGATCGCCATAAGGTTCTGGTTTGTTAATGGGTGAATCTGAATTTCTCTCCCTCAAAAATACGATGGAACAATGATTTTACAAGAACGAATTCAAATAATATCTGAATTGGGTCGCTACATGGCCGGAAATGATCCGGAATGGCTGGCAGAGCGTGAAAGAGCCGGCAGGGAAAATACCTGGTTCATACCCCGTTTCGTTGACGCTGCCATTGCTGCTATAGTGAAGGATATGCTGGTGCCGGAATTACTGGAAAAATGGACTTCCCATTACAGGTTACCGGCTGATAACCCTTACCCCAGGCGGGTGGGAATCGTGATGGCGGGAAATATTCCTCTGGTGGGTTTCTATGATCTGCTCTGTGTTTTTATCAGTGGAAACCGGGCCTTGATCAAGCCCTCTACCAAAGACCAGCGGCTGATCCTGCACCTGCTGCAGCAACTTGAGCGCATAGATGCCCGAATTGCCGATTTTATTACTGTTGCTGAAAGATTGCAGGGATGCGATGCCTATATCGCCACGGGCAGCAACCAAACCGGCCGTTATTTTGACCAGTATTTTGGCAAATATCCACATATCATTCGCCGCAATCGGACCTCAGTTGCCATACTCACAGGTAAAGAAAGCCGACAGGAACTGGAAGCATTGGCAGCGGATATGCAGGATTATTTCGGACTAGGATGTAGAAATGTTACTCAAGTATTTGTACCTACTGGATATGATTTCAAACCCCTGTTGGAAGCCCTGAAGACCTACGATTTTGTGATGGATCTACCTGCTTACAAGCACAATTTCGACTACCACCTAACTTTGCTCATCATGCGCAACCAGTTTTACATGACGAACGACTCGGTGGTATTAACCGAAAATGTTTCTCCGTTTTCTCCGGTGAGTCAGATTCATTATCAGTTTTATGAGCCCGGTACACCCCCCCTTCCCTCCTTACAACAAGATGAGAACATACAATGTATTGTGGGGGAAGGTGGCCTGGCGGCCGGAAGTGCCCAGCGGCCTTCCCTCTTTGATTACGCGGATGGGGTAGATACCCTTGCGTTTTTAATTGGACTCACCCAACGGTGATTTTACGGGTTGTTTATACCGTGTTTATACGTGTTAATTCTCAGTGATTATACGGATTATCCCTAGCGTTTATCCATAATCTACGAACCTGCTCGTAAATGTTTGTTAAATGGGAAGTTGGTGGACTGACATTTCTTCGTTTTTAGTTTCTTTGCATTCAGAAAGGCATGTATTTTGCTTTCACCTTTAAAAAGCAGTAAACTATGAGTTTGAATTGGAAAAATGTGTTGGCCATTGTAGCCATCAGTGCGGGAACCACCATTGCCAGTATTTGGGGTTATGGAAAATTGGCACAAACAGACAATTCTTCCGGTTCTCAGGCAACCAACCAACTTCCGGTGAATTACGCCGGCTTTTTTAATAACTCCGGAAACAACGGATCGAGTGTTGATTTCACTCCGGCGGCAACAACAGCCACGCCCGCAGTGGTGCACATCAAAACCAGAACCAAGGCAAGACAAGCAACTGTTCAGGAGCAAAGACGTCCTCGCAATCCTTTCTTCGATGACTTTGGAGATATGTTCGGAGATTTCTTTGGAGGGGGTCCGCGAGTGATTCCTGAACAAAGAGCCAGTGGTAGTGGGGTTATCATCACTCAAGATGGTTACATCGTTACCAATAACCACGTGATCAATGAAGCAGATGAAATCAATGTGACGCTGGCCAATAAAAAAACTTATAAAGCAACCCTG
>JBJTTC010000203.1:0-8976 GCA_046079965.1 Sediminibacterium sp.
TCAAATGTTCATTTGTTTATAAAATGGATAGGAACACACAAAGAATATAGCCGGTTGTGTAGAAAAAATCAGCAATGGGATATAAGTAGCTTTTAAAATTATATGTATGAGTGATCTTAAATACAAAGTCATCAAATCAGCTACTCAATACGAAAAGTATTGTGATTTGCTAGAAGAGCTATTGGGTCGAAAAACTACGTCCAAGGTTCTTCGGGAGGAAGTGGAATTGCTTAGCTTGCTCATAGAGAAATATGATGAAGAAAATGGGAGCGATATCAATGCAGATCCTGTTGAACTATTAAAGTCTTTGATGAAGGAACATCAGATGAGGGCGGTAGAGTTGGCAACTTTGTTGGGAGTTAGTCAAGGGCTTGTGTCTGATATATTGCATTATAAAAAAGGAATTTCAAAATCAACCATTCGCATTCTTTCTGAAAGGTTCAAATTGAGTCAGGAAGCGTTTAACCGGCCATATTTACTAAAAAACATCTCTGGTTCTGGGCAGACAAGGTCGGGTCAAAAGGTGACTCGTCAAAAACGGAGTCGCACCCTGGTTTCTTGATGCTCAAAATTTTTACCTATGCGTAATTATATTTCAAGTTGGTAGCATTGCTCACAATTAAATTTGTTACAATGAGCTGTAAGGAGTTGATTATTCTTTCTTTTATTAATTTGAAAAAAGAGAGATATATAATTATTTAAGGTATGGTTTATCTAAACAGAGTATATTCAAACTTTATAAAGCAACCCATTTATGAAAAGATTAGTTTGTACAACCCTATGTTTATTGCTGCTTTCAAGTTCAATTAAGGCACAAAATGGAGAAACAGAAATTCGCCAGGTCATCATCACACTTTTTGATGCTATGCGCAATGCCGACTCTGCTGCAGTTGCCTCTCTTTTTAGTTCGGATTGTACCATGCAAACCATTGCTACAGACAAATCAGGCAACTCGGTAGTGAAAACTGATGCGGTGAGTCGGTTTGTTTCCACGATTGGCAAGCAAAAGCCCGGCGTACTGGATGAGCAAGTAGTGATCGAGACGATAAAGATTGATGGACCATTAGCAATAGTCTGGACGCCGTATCGATTTATATACAATGGTAACTATAGCCATAGCGGAGTAAACATGTTTTGTCTGGTGAATCTGGCCGGACAATGGAATATCCAGTACCTGATTGATACGAGGAGGAAGTAGTCGTATTAGGATATATATTGAGACTACGTGTTCATCTTTCGCCCGAACCGAAAATTGAATAATAGATTGTCAAGTCTGTTTTAAAATTTCCTGTATCTCCTTCTTTTCCTGAAGTGTAATGTCACTCCAAACTCTATCTTGTAATCCCATTTCTATGGAATAGAAAACATTTAGGTGCGGATGAATTCCTTTGTTGATAAGAGCGGCCTTGATTTGCCGGTAATCGGTATTCATAAGATCTTCCTTTGTAAAAATCCCGATTTCATGCATTATTTTGACCATGTATGGCCCAAAATTTTTAATTTCGGATAAGTCGCTCACCCTTCAATTGTTTTTATGACTTCACCTGAAATTACAACAAGCCTGCGAAATAATCATGCATCATTTATTCATTTGATTGGCCAATTGAATGGTGAACAGCTAAAGCAGTCACATCCTCATCAATGGAATCCCGCACAGCAACTCGAACATATTTATTTGAGTGTTCGCCCAGTTCTCCTTGCCTTTCAACTGCCGCGGTTTATTCCCCGACTTCTTTTTGGCAAGGCTAACCGAAAGAGTCGGGATTATGATACCCTGGTGTGCGACTACCAAGCGAAACTACAACAGGGCGGGAAGTCGCCTTCTACTTTTGTTCCGGGCAACGCCGTGAATTCACTCAAGCGACTGCTGCAACTGGAAAAATCGATTGACCGTCTTTGTCGCATTGTTGATCGTTTGTCAGACGAAGAGTTAGATAATTACTTGTTGCCTCATCCGCTGTTAGGCAAGTTAACCATGCGCGAGATGCTTTATTTTACTATCTATCATGTTACCCATCACCACCAGCAAGTGGAAAAGAATTTGGTGCTGAGTCAGCATTGATTGGCACATTTTTAAAGCAAGTGGACTACTTCAATCGACCGATGCTCAAAAATTCTATTGGCAAATTACTTCGACCGTTCATGGCAAGATCAGCCAGTATCTCTCCTACCACACTTACAAACTTAAATCCGTGTCCGCTAAAGCCTGCAGCAATTGCCACATCCTTGTCATATCCGGGAAGATGATCAATGATAAAATTTTGATCGGGAGAATTGGTATATAAACATGTTTTCATTGATAAAGTTGATTCGTGCCCATCAGGTATGAGCAACCGAAGACCATCGATTAACAACTTTTCATCGGCATCCCGGATATTTCTGTTCACTGCATCAGGATCAGTGGTTTCGCCTAGTGGGAAATGAACCGCTAGTTTCATGCCAGATGGTCCGCCCAGCTTGCCTACCGGAAGAATTGGGAACCCATAATAGTCATGCCCTCCGTGTTCAATGATCCAGCAGGGGAAATTGCCCAAAGTAAAGTCATCCCATTTTTTAGGTTTCATCCACGCAATGATCTGTTTTGTAACGGTGAGATGACGGGATAATTGTGGAATCATTTTTCCTCCCCAGGGACCGGCGGTAATCACCAGCTTTTTCGCCTGGTATTGACCTTTATCGGTAGTAACGGTTATGGTTCCTTGTGCTCGTTTCCAGTCTTTTACTTTTTCTCTGGTACGAATCAATGCTCCTTTTTTAATGGCTTGTTCGGTATAAAGCAGGATACTTCTTTCTGGGGTAACAAATCCGGCATCGGGTTCTAACAGTTGCTTGTATCCAGTAGGCAATTTGAACTGCGGGTACCTTTTGTTGGCCTCTTCCTGTGACAATTCCTCTACTGGAATAGTATATTTTTCAGAAGAAACCTTTACCCCTTTGATAAAAGGGTCATTGGTTTCACCGCAATAGAGAAGACCTGTTTTGAAATAAACTTGTTCCCCGGTGATGGCTTCCAGCGATTTCCAGTTTTGGTAAGCACGTTCCAACAGTGGAACATAATCCGGGTGTTCGGCATAGGCCTTCCGAATAATGCGGCTTTGTCCGCCATGTGAACCCAATTCATGGGGAATGTCAAATTGTTCCAGACCCAAAACCTTGTATCCTCTTTCAGCTAGTTGATAACAAGTAGAAGCACCCATACTTCCTACCCCCAAAACTATTACATCAAAGTACGTGGGAACATCTCTTGGTCGGTCTATTTCAGCTTTGACACGGGCAGATAGATCTGAAGTAGGTAAAATCGATGCTGCAGTTGCTCCGGATACAGTTTGAATAAAGTTTCTTCTATCCATAGCGAAAAAGAGTTATTGCAATATTGATACATGAAGGGCAGTATTAAATATAAGAAATTCGCTTCACATCATCACAAGCCGCTTACTATTTGACCCTGAATTTGATGTCGTATGAATGTATTAGAATGCATCATTGAGCCGCAGGTAAAAAGCTCCTCCCATAGTACTGTTGCGGGCATAGTCCATTCGCACAAACATGCGATTCTTTTTGTTGACGAGAAAGCGAAGCCCGACGCCGCCTGTCCATAGAAAATCGGGTAAGTGATAATTACCAATAGAGGAAGCGGAGAAGCCAACGGCTGTGAATACAGAAGCGTGAATCCATTTCCACAATTGGTACCTGTATTCGCTTTGTGCAGCCATTAATGATTTATTGCGATAGCGACCCCCGAAGAAGCCCCGAAACAGTGAAGCATTACCTACTCGGGGAAGCTCCCGGAGGGGCACATCTCCAAAGGTATTGTGGGAAAAGAATTGAAAGCCGAAACTGTTTTCTTTTCCAATGGGATAAAATTTTCTGTAGTCCGTTATCCATTCCTGATAAACATAGGGATTTGATCCTATGGGTAGATAAGATTGGTAGAGGGTTTCGAAGTAGGTTCCTTTTCTGGCACTGAAGGGGTAATCACGAGAATCGTGTAAAACGGCTGGCCCAACTCCTAGTACGGTGCTTCCATTTACGCCATCGGTATAGTTGAATTCGGGAGAGAGTGGTTTGGAATAACGAACTTCAAATGTTCTGTTGAAGTTGACTGAAATACCGCCGTACCAGTTGTTCTTCCACTGACGGTAGATGCGGTTTTCTGCAAAAGTTCGTTGGTAACGCAATTCCCAATAGTCTTTTTCCGCAACAGTATTCATACCAATACCCCAAACGCGTTCAAAAAAAGAGCTGTAGCCGGCTCTTCCTCGCAGAACATATTTTTCGCCTTTGGTGAATACCTGCCATACGCCAGATAGGTCGAGTTGTCCCCTGGTTGAATATGTTATGATACCATATACAAATGATGCCCTTGCCTCATTTTTATCTTTAGCTGATTTGTCTTTGGCATTGAAGAAATAGTCTAGAGATATACCGAAGCGAACGCCTGTTTCGGGACTGGAGGCAACGATGGGTATTGGGATGACGGAAAAGTTGATGGCTGAAAGTGAATCAGGGTTCATCAGGTTGCGGAGGGTCTTTCTGGGTTCGGGTCGGGTGGTATCGGGGGAGGCCAGGGATAAATTTGGGGCAACAAACATCCAACCAAATGATGCTACAAATAGAAAAAATGGGAGAAGACGGGGAAATATGAATCTATTGATGGTGGTATTTATTGGCACCGGTTGATTTTGACTGCAAGTTGTGCAATTTTGTACTAAAAAAGAAAACTGATATATTATTTAACCATTGGATATGCAACTAACTTCCTCCCAACTAACTTTCATTTGATTAAACTGCAAATTGATTGTATGACAGGAGACTTGATTTTCCTGTTTTTATTAGATATGTTGAGTTTGAAACAAATTTTGGGTAGTTATACAAGTATATTCATTCGTTCTAGTTTCAATATTTTGTATGAACTTTGGATTTCATTTTAGCAACAGAAGTTAATTTTAAAATATTCTACCATGGAAGACATGATACCTAATGAAGGATTACCCAAAGTAGCAGCAGCACAGCCCTGCTGTGTTCAACTTGAAGCCGGTAAGAACTATGCCTGGTGTACCTGTGGGTTGAGTGAGAAACAACCTTTTTGTGACGGCCGACATAAGAAAGTTGAAGGAATGCCGTATCGTAGTCAGGTTTTCACTGTCGAACAAAATACTGAGGGATGGTTGTGTCAGTGCAAAAAGACGAAGAATCCACCCTACTGTGACGGCAGTCACAACCGATATCAGATTTCATAGATTAGTGGAAGAAGGGTAGCCCCCCCCTTTTTTTGTAACTGAACATCCGAATATGTGTGCCAATGGCGCACATTTTTTATTAAATTTGAATAGGGCGAATTAAATCCGGTTTTCTCACCTTCCAGACTATACCATCTCAATATTCATGTCTATAATATATTGTATGAAAAAATTAATTTTCTTCATCTCCTGTCTTCTTTTATCTATAGGATGTTTTGCCCAGGAGGATGGTAAAGTAATGATCGGAAGAGTCGACAGTTTTTATTCTACCATACTGAATGAACAACGAAAAGTATGGGTTTACCTGCCGAATGGATTCCATGACAAATCAACCCAGCGTTACCCGGTAGTTTATTTAATGGATGGTACCGCTCATTTTTATTCTGTAGTCGGACTGGTTCAACAGTTTAGTCAGGTCAATGGCAACACACTCTGCCCGGAAATGATAGTGGTGGGAATAGCTAATACAGACAGAACCCGCGATCTTACACCAACCCATATCAAGTCCGACCCCCCTTATGTTGACAGCAATTTTACCCGTACTTCCGGAGGCGGTGAAAAATTCATTTCTTATATGGAAAAAGAATTGATGCCTCACATAGATTCTACCTATCCAACACAGCCGTTTAAGATGCTGATCGGACATTCATTCGGAGGGCTGATGGTCATGCATACATTGGCATATCATGCTGATTTATTTAATGCCTATATCTGTATTGACCCCAGCATGTGGTGGGATAATATGAAGTATTGGGCTCAAACCAAAGAAATACTCAAGAATAAAAAATTCACCAATAGATCTCTATACCTGGGGTATGCTAATACCATGGATGAAGAGGGTATGGATATTGTGAAAGTGAAAAACGACAAATCCCCTATGACCAAACACATTCGAGCCATACTGTCTATGGACTCCTTGCTAATGAGTAAGAAGGACAATGGGTTGTCATACGCCAGCAAGTATTATTTGGATGATAGTCATACAACAGTACCACTCATTACTGAACACGATGCGCTGCGATATATTTTCAGGAACTACCGGTTTAAATTGTACAGCAAGGATTATGTTGATACTACTGTAGATCTGGCAGGGAAATTCGAGCGACATTATCAGCAAGCCTCGCAATTCTTTGGATATCCTGTTTTTCCTGCAGAAAAGCTAATAGACGGCTGGGCGCTTGAATTCATGCAAGTGAAGCAATACAACAAGGCCGAAAAATTTTATGAACTCAATACGAGGTATTATCCCAAAAGTTCGGGAGCTCATGCAGCAATGGCTGAATTTTATGTGCAGCGGGGAAATAAAATCAAAGCCATTGAGTGCTTAAAAAAATCCCTTCAACTAAATCAGGATCCTGTTATACAGAAAAAACTAGCGGACCTAGTGCAGTAGTGGATTTGGTTTTTTACATGTTTCGAGTTATCCGGATGCGCTGATTGATTGCTGGGTAAAGAGTGCAGTTTTGGTGGAGTAACTGTTTTCACTGCCATTTATAATTTATCACGTACTTATTCTATAGAAAAATAACATGGTTTTTCACACTGGCATGATATATGATTTTATAACTTTGTTTTATAATTAAATTCTGTCAAATCCTTCGACATGCTACGTTGTTGTCCACTGTTTTTATGTTGCCTTTCACTCGTAATCAATTCTTTTTCCCAACAGGATATAAGGGATGAGCTTCAAAAATACCTGGCAATGCGTCAGCCCGAGAAGGCATATGTTCACAGCAACCAATACCGCTATAGTCCGGGCGAAAGTATCTTTTATAAAGTTTATCTCGTTGCCAGCGATAATTTAAGTAATTATACCAGGAATGTATATGTTGAATGGTATGATCAGGATGGTAAATACCTGCAAAGACAAGTGTTACCAACCGTTATGGGTTTGACAGCTGGTGACTTTAAGATTCCTGAAAAGTATGTAGGTCAGCGAATTTATATGAAACTATTTACTGCTTTCATGCAGCAGCCAACCTCTTTGCCTTTTTTGGTTACTTCTTTTATTATCAATCAAACTGGTCAGGCAATGCTGGCTCCCGATGAGAGTACAGAGGGGTTATCAATTCAGGTGAGGCCGGAAGGTGGCTACTGGGTAAAGGGCATTCCATCTTTGCTCACTATACGTGCAAAAAATGCAGGCAATCTTCCCTTATCCTTGAATTGTCGCATCATTGATGGAAATGGCGTGTTAATCAATCTCGTCTCAACTGCCCCTCATGGATACGCACAAGTTGAAGTTACTCCTGAAAGTTTAGGACCATATTATATTCAGGCAGAGTTGCCCAATGGAACATGGGCCCAGCAGCAACTTCCCGAGGTACAGCCAGACGGCACCGGAATTCGTTTTGACCCGCAGGATTTCTCATTCATTTTACACCGAACTCCGGATGCTCGAATATCTCAGCAAAACATAATCTTATTGCTTTTACATAAGAATGAAGTGATAGTGGAAAGTTCCTTTTCACTAGAAGAAAAAATCAGAATTAAAGGAAGATTCAACAAAGACAGTCTGTCTGCCGGCTTTCATCGCCTGGTATGGTTAGATAGTGACCAAAAGTTATTGGGACAAAGAATAATTTTTTTAGATCGGCCGGCCTCAGATCGACTAGCACTCACTACAGATACTCTTTCATTCGATAAAAAGGGGCAAAATGTCTTTACGATACAGTCCCTCGATACTATTTTTTCCAGTCTCTCTGTGTCAATAACAGATGCCGAGTATGATGAAGTCAATCCCGAAAAAAGTATCTATCAGTTATGGGGTAGTGATATTTTTAGTGCATATCCTTTCAATACTAATATGGCAATGCATTGGTTAGAGACCGGACAAAGCAAGGCATTTGATCAGTGGCTACAGGCACAAGAAATATGGTATCCCTCCATGACAGATCAAATGAAGGAAAGTATTGCTGCCAATAAACGTGATGGAGAAGCCGGATATATTAATCTGGTTGGCAAAATCGAAAATCTGACAGAAAAACGTACCAAGAAATCCGGGGCTATGAACCTGATTTTGAGCACAGGCGATAATCAAAAAGAATTGATGCAGGCGGAACTGGCAGCAGATGGGTCTTTTGGCGCAGATGGCTTATTCTATTATGATAGTGTCAACGTTTATCTTCAGCCCAATGGAATTACCATTACGGATCAAAATAAAATTTCATTACGCAATAATCTGATACCTGCCAATCCGGATAGGAAGCTCTCTGTCCCTCGCTTGCTACCTGTACCTTCTACAGACTCTTTGGCACAACTTCAACAAAAATATGCTGCTGATAAACGTATACTTGATTCAATAGCTGCATCCGGAACTCTTCAGGAGGTAGTCGTTACGACAAGAGTAAAAAAACGTATTGATGAAATTGACGAGAAGTATACTACAGGCCTATTTACATCCGATGGTATCAAGTTCGATATTGTAAGTGACAAATTTGCCAATATGCAACCCAATGTTTTTTCTTATTTGCAAGGAAGAGTAGCGGGTCTGCAGATCACTAATCAGGGGTTTGGTCCGCCAATCTTGCGTTGGCGCGGAGATAATGTAGCGGTTTTCCTGAACGAGGTGCAATTACAGGATGCAACTGCCTTGAATAACATACCAATGTCGGATGTTGCTTATATCAAGGTTTTTCGTCCGCCCTTTTTTGGTGCTTATTTAGGCGGTTCAGGTGGCGCAATTGCAGTATATACCAGAAGAGGTGATGAGGGGGGGATGTTCGATGTTACAGGG
>JBJTTC010000204.1:0-10572 GCA_046079965.1 Sediminibacterium sp.
GATAGATACGTTCTTTGGTAGCATTTTTCAACAATTCCAATACTGTTTTCCTGCCTGCCGGATCGCGTGTGGTAGTCAGGTAGTCTTTTGGTTTGTTCAATAAAATATAAACAGACTCTACCTGCAGTTGCAATAGCTTTCCTTCAAGTTTTATTTTTTCTTTCCCTGAAACTTTGAGACCCGGTTCATTCACGACCACGCCATTCACTGAAACCTTCCCTTGTTTGATCAAGTCGGCAGCTTCCCTTCTTCCACATATCCCACAATGAGCCACATATTTATTCAGTGGCATTTCTCCTGCTATGCGGTAGGGGGTAGGCTTTGCAGCCGGGGCATGTTCTGTTTTGGCAGAAAAGTTTTTTCGGGGTCGAGGGCCACCATTCTCTTTTCGCTTGTTATAAGGCCGGCTTTCTTTATCCGCAGAACGGAAGGGAATACCCTGCTCCTTTTCAACTTTCTTTTTTCTGATGGCTTCTCCTTCAGCGCGGGCCGCTTCTTTGTTCTTTCTTTTTTCCTGGCGGTAAGCTTCTTTGATTACGCTGCCCTTGTTCTGTCGCGAAAAACGCGAAAAATTATCAGTTCTTTTTTTCATACTATTTGCTGTTTTACAACAGGAATTACAAAGGTACGCTTAATTTGACCGATGGCTTTCTAGTCTTTATTGGCTAATTGTCCGCACGCTGCGTCAATGTCTTTTCCCCTACTCCTTCGAAGCCGCGCATTTACACCATTTTTTTCCAGCAGGCGCATGAATTGCTGGATGGCTGATTCTTCGGGTCGCTGAAATCGAAAGGCCTCGATGGGATTGTATTCAATGAGGTTCACCAGATCTGCGGGTACCTGTCGAAAAATCTTTACCAGTTCCATGGCATCCGATTCGCTGTCATTGACACCTTGTAACAGGATATATTCGAGGGTAATTTCATTGCCGGTTTTCTCATAAAAATAACGCAGTGCCTCTGTAAGTGCTTTGATGTTATTGGTTTCATTGATTGGCATGATCTGGTTGCGCTTGGCATCGTTGGCAGCGTGAAGCGAAAGTGCCAGCTTAAATCGAACCTGGTCATCACCTAATTTTTTAATCTGCTTGGCAACACCTGCGGTGGAAACAGTGATGCGACGTGGACTCATGCCCATCCCCTCGGGATCAGTAATGCGGCCAATGGCTTTCATCACTTCACTATAATTCAACAAGGGCTCACCCATGCCCATGAAAACGATGTTGCTCAATTTTTTACCAAAATTTTCTACACTGCTTTGATTGAGCAAAACTACCTGGTCATAAATCTCATCAAATAGCAGGTTGCGTTTTCTTTCCATATAGCCTGTTGCACAAAATTTACAAGTAAGGCTGCACCCGATTTGTGATGAAACACAAGCAGTTTTTCTGTCCTCTGCCGGAATCAGTACCCCCTCTATGAGGTGATTGTCATGCGTTCGGAAGCGACTTTTGATTGTGCCATCAGCACTCTGCTGGATGATATCTGTACGAAGTGCGGGCAAGGAGAAGTCTTGTTTCAGTTGCTGCCGGAATGCCTGGCCCAGGTTGGTCATTGCATCAAAGTCATGTGCATGCTTGAGCCAAAGCCACTCGGTTATTTGCCTGGCACGAAATGACTTTTCACCGGCTTTCGCCACATATTCGCGCAGATCGGATTCAGACAAGTGTCTGATATTGGGCAGGTTCATGCTGCAAAGATACGCATAAGCAAAGGCAGAGGAAGGGAAAGAAGGTATTACCTCAAAAAAGCTTCAGATGCTTAATATTTTCTTAGCAGCGGATTGCATTAAAAACTTTAAATTGCAATCAACTCAACCAAAGTTTTTGTGATTTGTTAAAATTTTAAACAACTAGTTGCCATGAAAAAGACAGTAATCCTTCTAATAGCCGTTCTTTTCTCTTTTTCCGGATTTGCACAAGAAGTGCCCGGCTCTGATTCCACATTACAACAATTTACCGGAAAATATAAATTTCCTGAAGGAAGTGTAGTGTCAGAAGTAGATGTTAAGGTAGATGCTGGGGTGCTGGTGATGTCTTCTCCCGCAGGCTCATCCCCACTTGAAAAAAGAGAAGAAGACCTTTTCTTCATCGTTCAGTTCCAGGGCACTGCTAAATTTAATAGGGACACCAATAAAAAAGTAGTAGGCGTAACCATTAATGCCATGGGTTATGTGTTGGAAGGTACCCGCACAGAAGGTGCCCTTACCTGGTTAGTAAGCAAAAATGCAACCAAGAGATTACCTGAAAAAATCAGCAGATAACTGACCTGCCGGAACAGTGCTTTGTTCTCCGGTCCGGAGGTTTTTGATTTTTACCATCCCCTGTTCTATTTCATTGTTACCAATGATAATAGCATAGGGGATGTTTCTTTTGTCGCAATACTTCAACTGTTTCTCCATTTTCACTGCTTCAGGATAGATTTCGCAGCGAATGTTTTGACGGCGCAATTGTTGCATCAGTCGATAAGCCGTTAAGCTTTCCTGCTCTCCAAGGTGGAGAAACATGACTTCCGTTTCTTTGGCAGGAAGGGCAGCAAACAAATCGAGTTGCTCCATAACATCATAAATTCTGTCCACCCCAAAGCTGATCCCTACGCCGGGAATTCCTGGGAGTCCAAAAAGACCCGTCAGGTCATCATATCGTCCACCACCACCAATACTTCCCATGGAAGCATTGCGAGCCTTGACTTCTAGTATCGGACCGGTATAATAGCTAAGACCACGTGCCAGTGATAACTGTGTGATAACATGGATGCCGGCAGGCCAGGGAGCAAATGAATGCAGGAAACGAAGATCGTTGACACCTGATAGAGCGAGTACGTGTTCACGTGTTAACAACAACAAGCCCTGTAGCTTTTCTTCATTGGAACCGGATAATTCAAGGTAAAGTTGAATTGTTTTCACGGCATCTTCTGAAAGACCGCCCCGGTCTAATTCTTCTTTTACTTTTTCCCAGCCGATTTTATCCAGTTTATCGATAGCTGTTGTAATCGTTGAAAGTTTTTCCTGCCCCCCACAAAGCTCAGCCAGGGCTGACAGAATCGAGCGGTGATTGATATAGATATCTACTTCAATTCCTAAACGGCTGAAAACTTCTGCGTAGATGTGCAACAATTCCAATTCATTGAGGAGGGATCGACTGCCTACAATGTCACAATCACATTGGTAAAATTCACGGTAACGACCCTTTTGAGGTCGGTCGGCACGCCATACGGGCTGTATCTGGTAGCGTTTAAAGGGCATCACCAATTGACCATGGTTCATAGCAACATACCGGGCAAAGGGAATGGTTAAATCATAGCGAAGCGCTCGTTCTGTGATATCAGTTGAGGATTGGCCTGCTAGAATTTTTTCAAAACCCTCTTTGGCAATTGACTGCTTGGAAGGATGATTCAGGCCATTATTGAGGATGCGGAAGATCAATTGGTCGCCTTCATCACCATATTTCCCCAACAGGGTATCCAGGTTTTCCATCGCCGGGGTTTCCAAAGGCTGGAAGCCATACAATTCAAAAACCGACCGGATGGTTTCAAAAATGTATTGTCTTTTTTGAACAACGGCGGCAGAAAAATCACGGGTTCCCTGTGGTAATCTGGGTTGGGTCATGTGCAAAAATAACGATTCCTGCTTCGTCAGGAGTTCACCCGGCAATAATTATCAACGATCTTGCGACAGGCACCATCTATCAATTGAAAAACATCATCAAAGTCTTTCTCTGTCCCATAGTAAGGATCAGGTACTTCTCTTTTTTCACCGGGGTATAGCACATCCAGCAATCGTTCTACCTTACCCTCCTTCCATTTATCTCCACAAATTTTTTGAACATCGCGGTAATTATTGTTGTCCATTACATAAATACTGTCAAAATTTTCGATATCCGCTGCAACAAATTGTCTGCACCGTTGCCCACTGATATTAATTCCATTTTTCATAGCAGTCTTTTGCGACAAGATATGTGGTGGCTCATCTACATGGTAATGCAAGGTGCCGGCACTGTCTATTTCCCAGTTCAGCCCCGCTTCCCCGGCACGTGCTTCTAAAATGCCTTGAGCAAGGGGGCTCCGGCAGATGTTCCCAAGACAAACCATCAATATTTTCATGTGAAAAAAATTGTAGCTGACAAAATATACAGCCGATAAAATGCAATACTAACATTTATTAGCACTTTTTTTTGTGGATTTTTTCTCTTCATTTCATCCCTGTTAACATCGGATGATTTTACTTTAAACTCTTCGACAAAAGAGGAAAAGCATCGAAATATTATTTAAATTGCCAGTTCTGTAAAAATGTCAAATGCAGGAAAACCGCACCTACAACAAAGAAAAAAGTTACCGCATCATGCGAACGATTTATGATGTTGCAATGGGCGCTTTGATGATAGGTGTGGCTGTTGTTGTGTTGATGGCAGAAAAATGGAACATTGAGCAGCTAGTAGGATGGGAATCCTGGATGCGCTATTTTTTTGGTGGTGTTTTGTTGCTCTATGGTTCTTTCAGGATTTACAGGGGTATTAAGCAATAGTGTTGTAATGAAGAAAAGCTCTTTTCTGGTATTGATTGTTGCACTGCTTGCCATTTCCTGTAAAAATGATAAGCCGGCAGATAACCGCGATACCCCTGTCCGGGGAACCATACACATCAGTGTGGATGAAACATTTCGCCCGGTAATAGAAGAACAATTGAGGGTGCACAAGGCATCCTTTCCCAATACAAACATACAAGTGACCTATGAGTCGGAAGCAGATTGTTTCAGGTCATTGCAGCAGGATTCAACCCGTCTGGTGATTGTAGCAAGGGGATTGACTGAGGAGGAAGCAGAAGCATATAAAAAAAATCTATCTTTCAGGCCCATCTATGGCATTTTAGCTTATGATGCAATTGCCATAGTAATCAGCAAGGAAAGAAAAGATAGTTTTTTTACCTTGCGGCAACTGTCAGAAATGTTGAGCGGTGAAAACCCGGTGACCGTAGTGATGGACGGATTAACAGCCACCAGCACTGTGAGATACGTGAAAGACAGTTTATTGAAGAATAGAGGATTTGGAAAAAATGTGGTAGGTGTCAAAGGGAGCAGAGCAGTGGTAGAGGCAGTTATCAAAAATCCAGCTGCTATCGGATTGGTAGGAAGCAGTTGGGTGGGAGACCTGTACGATGCAGAGCAACAGCGCCAAATGAAGTTCATTTCCCTGGCAAGACTCGAGTGTACGCTGTGTGAAGAAAAAGAAGTGTTTGCTAAGCCCTCACAGGCCACCATCACTTACGGACAGTATCCCTTGGCGAGACCAATGTATTATGTGCTAAAGGAAAACTGGGCGGGGTTAGGAACAGGATTCATGAACTTCATGAGCCTGGAGAGAGGACAACTAATTTTCAGAAGAGCTTTTCTCGCGCCGGCAAAAATGAATTTTAATGTACGAACGGGGAAAATAAAAGAGGAATAAAAAGTAAAATCTAAACAAAGAATCATGAAGAAGTTCTTATTGTTACTGCCGGTATTGGTATTGATGCAGGTAACCCTTTTGGCACAGTATGCTGAGGGCATCAAATTGCTGAACTATGATAAAAACAAGTCAGCAAAAGAAGTATTTCAGAAATTGGCAGATGCCAACCCGCAAGATCCTCAGGCCATTTACTGGCTGGGACAGGCACTCCTAGCCACTGACGGAGGTGAACCCGGGAAAGAACAAATAGCTGCAGCAAAAGCACTTTATCAGAAAGGACTTGCCTCCGTTGGTAGCAACCCATGGCTGGTGGTAGGAATGGGCCATATTGAACTGCTCGAGCGGGGAGACATTAATTCTGTCAAACAAAAATTTGAACAGGCCATCACCGCCTCTACTGAAACAAAAGGCAAAAACAAAGGACAGGCCAATGCAGGAATCCTCAATGCCATTGGACGTGCCAATGCCAAAATTGCCAGTGGTGTAGGCGATAACCTTTACGCCATTGAAAAACTCAACCAGGCAGGTCAAACAGATTTGACCAACCCCGATATTTTTATCAATAAAGGAATCAACTACCTGAAAATGGGGGGTGAAAATGGTGGTGAAGCTGTTAAGGCGTATCAGGAAGCCCTCACTCGTGACCCAAAAAGCGCACTGGCCTTCTATCGCATCGGAAAGGTGTACCAAAGCCAAAACAACAAAGAGTTGTTTGAACAAAATTTCGACAACGCCATCACCGCCGACCCTGCTTGTCCATTACCCTATTTCGCTTATTATTTGTACTATGCCAACCGCGATGTGAATCGTGCCAAGGAATACCTCGATAAGTATGTTGCAACTGCCGATAAGGATCCACAAACTGATTTTTTCGAAGCTTATTACCTTTTCCGCGCAGGGAAAAATGATGAGTCACTGTTAAAAGTAGCAGAGTTGGAAAAATCTGTCGGAACCACTGAATTGCCCCGACTAAATATGTTGTATGCATATAACTACGACAGAAAAGGAGATTCCGTTCAGGCAAAATCGTATCTCGAAAAATTCTTTGCCAATGCGCCTGCTGAGAAAATCGAATCTACCGATTATGAACTTGCCGTGAAAGTTCTTACCCGTTTTCCGGGAAGTGAGGTGCAGGCTGCCGGTTATTTGGAGAAAGCCATCGCAACAGATACTTCTACTATTAACAAACAAAACTACATGCAACAAGCCGCCGATATGTTTGCCAAAGCCAAAAACTTTTCCGAGCAGTTGAATTGGTTGAAGCGACTGGTAAGCTTAAAGGGAACTACTACTGAAGCCGACTATTACAAATTGACAGCTTCCGCACTGGGTGCGAAAGATTATGCCCAGACCATTGAACTTGCAAAGACCTACATGGCGGCCTATCCCGATAAACCACAACCCTATTCTTTCTTCAGAAGAGCTGCCATCGCCTCCGATCCGGATACTACCAGTGGCAAAGGAGTGGAGAACCTGGCTTATTTGGATTCAATCTACGGATTGAACAAGGATAAATTCAAAAGAGAATTGTTCCTAAACAAGTATTATACTATTTTATACTATATTAACAAGCAAAATTCGCTGAAGAAGAGTCCGGATTTTAAGGTAAAGAGCGATGGTACGAAAACCGAGGTAGTTGATCAGTTCCTTGCCATCTGCCAGAAAAGTTTGTTGGTAACCGATCAGATGATTGAGCTTTACCCAGACGTGAATGATGATAACAATAAATTTGCTCAGGGGGTAAAGTCAGAAATTCAGAAAAATATCGATTATTATTCAAAGCCCCCGGTGAAGAAGCCAAATGCTCCTGCTGCTCCACCCGTAAAAGGTTAAACAAAAAAATAATCTTTAAAAAACTCTCTGCTGGTCAGAGAGTTTTTCTTTTATATCCCCTGCTGACGTATTTTTGCGAAAATTTTTCCGGATACATGGATCCGATCCAATTACTCCTCGACGCCAGCGCCAATAGTTCAGCTTCAGCTTATCTTCCTATTGGTATTCAGCTGATTTTCGCTGCCGGCTTCGTTTTCTTCATGATTGGACTATCCGCCTGGTTGGGACCCAAGCGCAAGACAAGCGATAAACTGGAAAATTTTGCCTCCGGTATCGAGTCACATGGAAACGCCCGGCAACCCATGGCCATCAAGTATTTCCTGGTTGCCATCTTATTTGTGCTTTTCGATGTGGAAGTGATTTTTTTTTATCCCTATGCTGTCAATTTCAGGGAATTGGGTTGGTCAGGTTTTGGTGCTGTATTGATGTTTGTAGGGTTCTTTTTGGCTGGATTTATCTACATCATCAAAAAAGGGGCGCTCACTTGGGAGGATTAATTTTAACGGTTGGGTGAGAACCACCCTACCCTTGGTTTGTTGTAAGTTGGTTGTAAAAATCCCCATAAGGGGCAATAAAAGGAGGAACTCAATATGTCACGTCCCGTTCGTTTCAATATTAACCCCATACCGGCCGATACCAGAGAGGCAGTTAGCTCCGTGGAGGCGCCTGACGGGTATTCAGGAGAGGGGTTCTTCGCAACTCAATTAAGCAGTGTAGTGGGTTTGGCCAGAAAAAATTCTATGTGGCCGCTGCCTTTTGCTACTTCTTGCTGTGGTATTGAATTCATGGCCACGATGGCCTCGCATTATGACCTTGCCCGTTTCGGTGCTGAGCGGGTTGGCTTTTCTCCCCGCCAATGTGATCTTCTGATGGTAATGGGAACCATTGCTAAAAAGATGGGTCCTGTGTTGCGTCAGGTGTACCTGCAAATGGCCGAGCCTCGTTGGGTGATTGCAGTAGGTGCCTGCGCCTCCAGTGGTGGAATATTTGATTCTTACAGTGTGCTGCAGGGAATTGATCAAATCATACCGGTAGATGTTTATGTACCGGGGTGCCCTCCTCGTCCCGAAGCCATTCTGGATGGATTCATGAAAATACAGGAGTTGGTCGGACAGGAAAGTATCCGTCGCAGAAACAGTGAACAATACAAACAACTATTGAACAGTTACGGTATAGAATAATCGTTCCCCAAATTCCGAACCCACTTATGGCTCTCGACAACGCATACATTCAACAACAACTGACCTCCCGCTTCGGCGAAGATTTCTTTATATTCAGCGAGTCTTATGGCATGCTCACAGCTGAATTTGCCAAGGAATCTAACCTGAAAGTACTTCAGTTCCTGTATGATGAGCCTTCCTTGTCTTTTCGTTTCCTCACTGATCTCTGTGCAGTTCACAACCCCGATCTTGAAGGAAAAGAATTGAGTGTGGTGTATCATTTGCACAATCTTTCCGAAAATATTCGCCTTCGGTTGAAAATTTACACTTCCATTCAGGATCCCCATGTGTTTACTGCTACCCGCTTGTTCTCCTCCGCCAATTGGATGGAAAGAGAAACCTATGATTTTTATGGAGTAATTTTTACCGGGCATCCTAACCTCAAGCGCGTATTGAATGTGGATGAAATGGATTATTTCCCCTTACGCAAAGAATACCCGCTGGAAGACCAGACCCGCATAGATAAAGATGATGAAATGTTTGGAAGAGGATAAATCAAAACACTCAGACAACCCCTACAACGACGCCAGTTTTCATGATGACAGAAACTTTACAACATATTCAACTCCCGGAGGGATCTATTGAAAAGCAGACGACCACCCTGAACCTCGGTCCGACACACCCTGCCACCCACGGTGTCTTTCAAAACATCATTGAACTCGATGGCGAACGCATCGTTTCTGCAGAATCAACAGTGGGGTATATTCACCGGGCCTTTGAAAAGATAGCCGAACGCAGACCGCTTTATCAAATCACACCACTCACCGATCGCCTAAACTATTGCAGCAGCCCCATCAATAACATGGGTTGGCACATTACCTGTGAAAAATTATTGGGTGTTCAGACCCCCAAGCGTGTTGATTATTTGCGGGTCATCATCATGGAACTGGCCCGTATCTCCGATCATCTGATTTGTAACTCAATCGTCGGGGTTGATACCGGTGCTTTTACCGGCTTCCTCTATGTGATGCAATACCGGGAACTGATTTATGAAATCTATGAAGAGATTTGTGGTTCTCGTCTCACTACCAACATTGGTCGTATCGGCGGATTTGAAAGAAATTTTTCTGCCACTGCCTTCTCTAAATTGGAGAAATTTCTCAAAGAATATCCTGAAGTATTGAAAGAATTCGAGAACCTCTTCACCAGGAACAGAATCTTCATGGAACGTACCATTGGGGGCGGTGCCATTAGTGCTGAACGCGCGCTCAACTATGGATTTACCGGCCCCAACCTACGTGCTGCCGGGGTTGACTATGATGTTAGGGTACACAATCCATACAGTAGTTATCAGGATTTTGACTTCATCATCCCCGTAGGAAAAACCGGTGACAACTACGATCGTTTCCTCGTTAGAAACGAGGAAATGTGGCAGAGTTTGTCCATCATCCAACAAGCCTACCAAAAAATACAGGAATTCAAGGGCAAGGATGCAGAAGTGTATCATGCCGATGTGCCTGAATATTATTTGCCGAAGAAAGAAGATGTTTACACCAAAATGGAAGCACTCATCTGGCACTTCAAAATTATCATGGGTGAAGTTGATATGCCCAAAGGGGAAGTGTATCAGGCAGTGGAAGGAGGAAATGGAGAGTTGGGTTTCTATCTGGTAAGCGATGGAGGCAGAGCACCATTCCGCCTACACTTCCGTCGTCCCTGTTTTATCTATTACCAGGCATATCCTGAATTGGTGAAGGGTGGAATGTTGAGTGATGCAGTTGTAACCATGAGTAGTCTCAACCTGATTGCCGGTGAAATGGATGCATAATTTTTAAAAACAAGAACAACCTCGGATCTTATATGGTAACATTTTCTGAACAGGAACTCGCAAAAGTCCAAGAGGTCATCTCTCATTATCCGGAGGGAAAACAAAAGAGTGCATTACTCCCTGTCTTGCACCTTGCACAGGATACCTTCTGTGGCTGGTTGAGTACAGAGACCATGGATTATGTGGCGGGACTCCTTAGCATAGAGCCGATAGAGGTATATGAAGTAGCCACTTTCTACAGTATGTACAACCTCAAGCCAATGGGAAAATATGTTTTCGAGGTTTGTCAAACAGGCCCCTGCATGATTCAG
>JBJTTC010000205.1:0-10640 GCA_046079965.1 Sediminibacterium sp.
GAATCTCTTCAATCACTAATTTTTCCAAAGCTTTCTTCCTGGATGTTGCCTGCTTGCTCTTAGAGGCATTGGCAGAGAACCGAGCAATGAAATCGAGTAATTCCTTCCGCTTCTCCTCATTCTTTTTATTCTTATCACTGATCTGCCTGCTGATCAATTGTGACGACTCATACCAGAAAGTATAGTTACCGGTGAACACTTTGATCTTACTTCTATCCACATCAGCAACATGCGTACAAACCGAATCCAGGAAGTGCCTGTCGTGACTCACCACCAACACAATATTTTCATAGTCTGCGAGAAAATTTTCCAGCCAGCCAATGGTTTCAATGTCAAGTCCGTTGGTAGGCTCATCCAACAACAGTATGTCCGGGTTGCCAAACAATGCCTGTGCCAGTAATACGCGCACTTTAAAGTTGGAGGGAATATCCTTCAGGAGACTCTGGTGCATGCTTTCACCTACCCCGAGACTGCTCAGTAAACTGCCCGCATTGCTTTCCGCTTCATAGCCACCCATCTCGCCGAATTCAGCTTCCAATTCACCGGCTTTCATGCCATCTTCTTCAGTAAAATCTTCCTTGGCATAGATCGCATCTTTTTCATGCATCACTTTCCAAAGCCGCTGGTGGCCCATCAACACCGTATTCAAAACTGTCACTTCATCAAACTCAAAATGATTCTGCTTCAATACGGCCATTCTTTCTCCGGTAGTAATTTCTATGGTTCCCTTATTGGGTTCGATTTCCCCGCTGAGTATCTTTAGAAAAGTAGATTTACCTGCCCCATTGGCACCAATTACCCCGTAACAATTTCCTTTGACAAAATTGATGTTTACTTCATCAAACAACACCCGTTTTCCAAATGCCAGGGTGACATTTTTTACACTGATCATGGCTATCCGCTGATTTGGCGGCAAAAGTACGGCATAGCCATTGAATTGCGCAGTTAAATTCAGGTATTCCATTCGGCTGTATTTCCGAAAAGTTGCTACCTTGAATCCTGAACCGAATTACCCTAACTATGCAGGAGAAAAAATCAATGAGTGGGCATTCCCGCCGGCGCTTCATCCAACAAATATCCCTGGCTACTCTTGCCGTGATGGGCAGGCCGCTTCAACACCTTTCTGCACAGGAAGTGGCTGACAGGCAAGAGGAGGTGCTCTGGCGTTTTGCCGTGGCTTCAGATATTCATTATGGTCAGCCCAATACTTCCTACAAGGAAATGACGCAAACCGTATTGCGGCAAATCAATCAATTCCACAGCGAATTCCCCCTCACCTGCTGTGTATTCAACGGTGACCTGATTCATGACAAACCAGCGTTCTTGCCGGAGTTAAAAAACGAGTTTGCCCAGTTGCAAATAGATTGGTACGTAACCCGCGGAAACCACGATCAGGTTAGTGCGCAACAGTGGAGGGATACTTTTGGTTATTCCCTCAACCACCGCATTGAGTTGCAACAGGCTACCCTGATTTTGGCAGATACGAGTAATGAAAAAGGAGAATACCTCTCCCCCGATTTGAATTGGCTGAAAGAACAACTCGATCTGTCTGCCAAAGCCAATCATGTCTTTATTTTTCTGCACATTCCGCAGGCACCATGGACAAAAAATTCAATTGATACCCCTGCTTTGTTCGACCTGATCAAGCGCTATCCCAATATCAGGGCTGTTTTTCACGGACATGAACATGACCAGGATGGTATTCGAAAGGTTGCCTCTGTACCTTTTATTTTTGATGCCCATGTAGGTGGAAACTGGGGAACACCCTATCGTGGATTTAGGGTGGTGGAAATGCTGAAAAACAATGAACTTGTCTCCTACATGATGAACCCAACAGAAAAAATCAACGCCGAAAAATGGTCCATTTATTCCTGATTGAATGCAGGAGCTTTCCAATGACTGACTGCTTCCACAGGTGCATCTAGGGATACAGTTTGTCCGGCGAGATATTGATAATAACCTGTGACAGCAATCATCGCTGCATTATCGGTACAAAAAGCAAAATCAGGTTGATGGGTCCGCCAGCCTAATCTTGCCCCGGCTTCCTGCAATGCCTTTCTGAGTAAGCTATTGGCACTTACTCCCCCTGCAATACAAACTTCTTTCACCCCGGTTTGTTCCACTGCTTTTTTAAGGTTTCGCATCAGCATGCTTACAATGGCATGTTGTACGGATGCGCATAGGTCGGCCTTATTTTTTTCAATGAAATCGAAGGGTTGCTTTTGTAAAAAATACAAAACCGATGTCTTCAATCCGCTAAAAGAAAAATTGAGTCCGGGTACCCTGGGTTGAGCAAAAGTAAAAGCGTGGGGATTTCCCTCACGGGCAAATTGGTCAACCAATGGACCGCCGGGATAAGGCAATCCAATCAGTTTGGCTATTTTATCAAATGCTTCGCCGGCTGCATCATCAATGGTTTCACCGATGATATCTAGCTCCAGTGGTGCTTTTGCCAGTACCAACTGGGTGTGTCCGCCACTAACGGTGAGACAAACAAAAGGAAAAGCCGGTGGCCGTTCGCTGAGCAGATTGGCCAAAACATGTGCCTGCATATGATGTACAGCCAGCAGGGGCTTGTTCAATGACAGCGCCAGGGATTTGGAGAACTGAGCTCCTACCAGCAGACTACCAATAAGCCCGGGTGCAGCAGTAAAAGCAAATGCATCCATTTGATGGAGTGCCTTGGCGGGCGTTTCTTCCGGAAAGGCCTCTTTTAGTGCCTGTTGCACCACCGGAACAATGTTTTGCAGGTGTGCCCTGCTTGCCAGTTCCGGAACTACCCCTCCATATTTTTCATGTATGGTTTGGTTGGCTATGCAGTTGGAAAGAATACGACCATCCCTGACAACAGCCGCAGCCGTTTCATCGCAGGAAGATTCGATGGCCATTATGGTAACAGACATACTCACTACAAAAGTAACATCATAAAGGTACAACTGTTGGAGCAGGTATTATTTGCTGCGAATAGCAACCACCGGATCCAATTTCGCTGCAATGGAGGCGGGGATGATACCGGAACCGATTCCCAGTACCACACAGATACCCAGTGCCAAGAAGATAATGTTGGGTGCGATAAACAGCGGGAAAGGAAGAAATGCCCCCAGAACAAGGGTTAAAATCCATACCAACCCAAGACCTATGAGTCCACCTATGATGCAGAGGAAGGCACTTTCCAAGAGAAACTCGGTGAGGATGGTACGTTTTTTTGCGCCGAGCGCTTTTTTCAAGCCGATCTGACTGGTGCGCTCCCGAACGGTAACGAACATGATGTTCGCCACACCAAAAGCCCCCACAATGAGACTAAGCACGGCAATTGCCCAGCCCCCCATGGATACCTGTCCAAAAAAACCGGATACCTGCTCGGCAAAAATGGCCACATCGTTGCAGGTGAAATTATCTTCTTGTTGCGGACTCAACCGGCGTACCTGCCGCATGATGCCCACCAATTCATCCTGCAAAGCAGCCGAAGCTACCCCCTGGCGGGCCTGAACAAGGATGTTGGGACTGTTGTTGTCGGGATTAAAGATGCTGGCAAAGTGGCGATAAGATGTAATAAGGGCATGATCAAAATCAAATCCACCCACCATGCTTTGCCCCTGCTTTTTGATAACGCCTTCCACCAATAATTTTCTGCCACTGTAACCAATCAACTTTCCCAGTGCCTTTTCAGGAGACCCGAAAAGTTCTACAGCTACTTCATGACCAATCACGGTAAGTGGTGAACCACGTTCAAAATCAGTGGTAGAGAGATACCTGCCTTCAGAAATATCAATGGTTTGAATCTTATTGAAGTCATCGGTTACACCATACAGTGTGAGGTTACTCAAAATATTGTCTTTGTAATCTGCAGAAACAGTTCTGTTCACCGCAAAGCAGGCAGCACTATACAATTGACTGCGTTCCTGGATGAATTTCATCTCCTCATACTTCACTGCGGGTCGATTCATGTATTTCCACCAGGGATAGTCCGGACCACCGGAATAACTCCACTTATCTACGTAAATGGTATTGTTGCCAAGGGATTTCAAATCGGTCTGAACCTTGTTTTCCAGACTGTCCACAGTTGCCAACACACCGATGATACAAAAGATACCAATGGTAATACCAAATAGCGACAAAAAAGTGCGCAGTTTATTGGCTAAAAATTCCTTTACCGCCAAATTCAGGCTGGTAGATAAGATGGTCAGCAACTTTATCATAAGACAAAAATACGATGCCGGGTCGGTAGCGGCTGAAAAATTATGTAAGCGGTCAATAACCTGTTTAAGTTCATGAATTCAAGTAGGGGGTACAATTGCACAGGTCACAAGAATTATCAAAAAATGTGATAAAGTGGAAAAAGAAAAAACAAGAAAACATTGCGGCAACATATCCTGTAGTATTTTTGCGGGCAATTGTAAATACGCAACTATATGGATTTTAAAAAAGCGTTCACTTCTTCGGTAGGTAAAAAGTTGGTGATGGGACTAACAGGGGTGTTTCTGATCTTATTCCTAGTGGTACATGCCGGACTCAATGCCTGCATTTGGGCGAATGACGGCGGTGCCATGTTCAATAGGGCTGCGCATTTCATGGGTAGTAATGTGGTTCCCCGCATTTTGGAAGTAGGTCTCTTCGCCGGAATTTTCCTGCACATCATTCAGGGTTATTTGCTTACCCTGGAAAATCGAAGTAAGCGCAACATTGGTTATGATGTAGATTACAGCAAGGGAAGCAAATGGTACAGTCGCAGCATGGCCATTCTGGGTACCATCCTCTTATTATTTTTCATCCTGCACTGGAAGCATTTCTGGGTTCCTTCCCGCATTACCGGAATTGAACAACAGGCCCTGCTATCGAATGGTTTGGAAGTTCATAACCTTTATGCATTGATGCAAGACACTTTCAGTGAAGCCTGGGTAGTTATCGTTTATGTGATCAGCTGTATTGCATTGGGTTACCACCTGGCACATGGTTTCCAAAGTGCTTTTAAAACCATCGGTGTTCACAACAAAAGATACCACCTGTTGCTGTCATCAGCTGGACTGGGTTTCTCTGTATTTATTTCACTGATTTTCGCCCTCATGCCCATCAGCATGTACCTGGGCTGGATCAAATAATTATCATCTAACTTCTACAACCACTCCTCAAACCAAATCCTTTATGTTAGACGCTAAAATTCCGGCAGGTCCCTTAGCAGAGAAATGGACTGATTACAAAGGTCATTGCAAACTGGTGAACCCATCCAATAAAAGGAAACTGGAAGTGATTGTAGTGGGTACCGGACTTGCCGGTGCTTCTGCAGCTGCCTCTTTGGGTGAATTGGGATATCAGGTGAAAGCATTTTGTTTTCAGGACTCACCCCGGCGGGCACACTCCATTGCAGCCCAGGGTGGAATCAATGCTGCTAAAAATTATCAGAACGATGGTGATAGTATTTTCCGCCTTTTTTACGATACCATTAAAGGGGGTGATTACCGCGCGAGAGAAGCCAATGTACACCGCCTGGCGGAAGTAAGTGGCAACATCATCGACCAGTGTGTAGCACAGGGCGTTCCCTTTGCCCGCGAATATGGTGGATTGCTCAGCAACCGCTCTTTTGGCGGAACACAGGTACAGAGAACTTTTTATGCTGCCGGACAAACAGGACAGCAATTATTGATCGGAGCATATCAGGCCCTGGAAAGACAAGTGGCACTGGGAACAGTAAAAATGTACAGCCGCCATGAAATGCTGGAACTCGTTATCATAGATGGGAAAACACGCGGCATCATTGCCCGAAACCTGGTAACCGGTGAGCTGGAAAGACATTTTGGTCATGCAGTTTTGCTCTGTACAGGTGGTTATGGCAACGTATTTTATCTTTCCACCAATGCCATGGGAAGTAATGTAACTGCTGCCTGGAAAGCCCACCGCAACGGTGCTTATTTTGCTAACCCTTGCTTCACGCAGATTCACCCTACATGCATTCCAGTAAGTGGCGATCATCAGAGTAAGTTGACACTGATGTCGGAATCACTGCGCAACGACGGAAGGATCTGGGTACCCGCACAAAAAAATGATACCCGCAAAGCAACTGATATACCGGAAAACGAACGCGATTATTATCTGGAGAGAAGATATCCTGCATTCGGTAACCTGGTTCCCCGTGACGTGGCTTCCCGTGCAGCGAAAGAGAGATGCGATGAGGGATATGGTGTAGGAACCAGCAAACAAGCAGTTTACCTGGATTTCGCTGATGCCATCGTTCGCTATGGAAAAATTGAAATGGGTAAGGAAGGCAGAAATGACGCTTCTAAAGAAGAGATCATCGCCCGTGGTAAAGAAGTAGTGAAAGAGAAATATGGTAACCTCTTCGACATGTACGAAAAAATCACCGGAGAGAACCCTTACGAAGTTCCCATGCGCATCTATCCTGCCGTGCACTATACCATGGGTGGATTGTGGGTGGACTATGAACTACAAACTTCCATCCCCGGATTGTATGCGCTGGGAGAAGCCAACTTCTCTGATCATGGTGCCAATCGTTTGGGTGCTTCTGCACTGATGCAGGGACTGGCAGATGGATATTTTGTGGTTCCTTATACTTTGGGAAATAACCTGGCAGATGAAATTTATAACAAACCGGTGGCAACTGATCACCCGGCTTTCGAAGCTGCTGAAAAGAAAGTGCAGGAGAGAATTAATACACTGATGAGCATTCAGGGAAAGCAAACCGTGGAAAGCTTCCACAAGCGCCTGGGAAAAATTATCTGGAATCAATGTGGCATGGCTCGATCTGAGAGCGGACTGAAACAAGCGATTGCAGATGTACAGGCATTGAAAAAAGAATTCTGGAGTGATGTAAAAATTCCCGGTATTATGAATGGCATGAATCCTGAACTGGATAAAGCCAATAGGGTAGCGGATTTCATTGAATTGGGAGAATTGATGTGCGTTGATGCGCTCAACAGGAATGAAAGTTGCGGCGGACACTTCCGGGTTGAAAACCAAACACCGGATGGAGAAGCATTGCGCGATGATGCGAATTATATGTATGTAGCTGCCTGGGAATTCAAGCAGGAACATGACTGGCAACTGCACAAGGAATCATTGGTGTATGATGTTATCAAACCAACGCAACGTAATTACAAATAAAATACCCAATACCCTCTTGTACCTCTAAAATGATTCCCTGTGGAATCAGCAAGCATTATGGAACACTATCACATGAACCTGAATCTGAAAGTCTGGAGACAGCCCAACAGCAAAACTCCGGGAGCTTTCAAATTGTACCGCGTTGAAAACATTTCTTCGGAGATGAGTTTCCTGGAAATGTTTGATGTGCTCAATGAGCAACTCATCAGGGACGGAGAAGACCCCATTACTTTCGACCACGATTGTCGTGAGGGCATTTGTGGTGCCTGTTCTATGTACATCAATGGTAAGCCCCACGGACCCTGGTCGGCCAATACTACCTGCCAGTTGCACATGCGTGCTTTCCAGGATGGCGATACCATCGTAGTAGAGCCCTGGCGTGCCAATTCATTCCCCGTTATCAAAGATTTGATGGTGGACAGAAGTGCTTTCGATCGCATCATTCAGGCGGGTGGATACATTAGTGT
Organism: Sediminibacterium sp.; assembly: GCA_046079965.1. Classification (GTDB taxonomy): domain Bacteria; phylum Bacteroidota; class Bacteroidia; order Chitinophagales; family Chitinophagaceae; genus Sediminibacterium. The sequence goes on from JBJTTC010000205.1 coordinate 7,584, forward strand.
CAATACAGGCAATGCAGTGGATGGCAATGCGCTTCCCGTTCCCAAAGACAATGCTGATAATGCCTTTGCGGCTGCCATGTGCATTGGTTGTGGTGCCTGCGTTGCTGCTTGTAAAAACAGCAGTGCCATGCTGTTCCTCAGTGCTAAAGTTTCACACCTTGCACTGCTCCCACAGGGTGATCCGGAAAGAAGCAGCCGGGTTGTAAACATGGTGGCGCAGATGGACAAAGAAGGATTCGGTGCCTGCACTAACACCGGTGCCTGCGAAGCAGCCTGTCCGAAAGAAATTTCTATCGCCAACATCGCGAGATTGAATAAAGAATATCTCAGTGCGGTATTGACATCTGAATAAGAAAAACTAATTGATAAAAAATCATTGCACGGAATGTCTGCCTTTGGCGGACATTTTTTTGTTCTTATACATATCTATCGATTCTTAACAAAACAAACTTTGTTACGCTACAACAATATAGGTAATTGCCATCGCGAATTCATTTCTGAAATGCTACCTACCGAAATGGATCAGTAGTTGTAGATTAAAAAAAGATAATTGTGTACCTTTCCAACAAATCTTTGTATGTACGATTATCGATCTCTTTTCATCCTCAATCCCGATATTCATTTCCTCAACTTCGGTTCCTTTGGCGCCTGTCCCTCTCCTATTTTTCAAAGCTATCTCAATTGGGAGCGACAACTGGAATGGGAGCCGGTGCAGATGATGGCTTTTGATGGCATTGGCTTGCTGTCGCAGAGCCGAGAAGCATTGGCAAATTACCTCGATGTAACTGATAAAGATGATTTGGTTTATGTTACCAATCCATCTTTTGCCGTGAACCTGATTGCAAAAAATTTTCCGTTTCAAGCGGGTGATGAAATCCTTACCACCGATATTGAGTATGGTGCCTGCGACCGGATCTGGCAAATGTATTGCAGAAAGTCCGGTGCTATTTATAAAAGACAACACATCCCTTTGCCGGTCACCACTGCAGATGCTTTTGAAGCAGCATTTTTTTCCGGACTAACACCCAGAACCAAGGCCATATTCATCAGCCATATTACGAGTGCTACCGGATTGATTTTCCCGGTAGAAAAAATTGTTGAACGGGCAAGGTCTTTGGGATTGATCACGATAGTAGATGGAGCACATGCACCTGCGCAGGTTGATGTATCGATAAAAAAACTGGATCCGGATTTTTATACAGGTGCCTGCCACAAATGGATGATGGCACCCAAGGGAAGTAGTTTTCTGTATGTGAAAAAGAGCAGACAGGAAATGCTTCAGGAACCGCTGGTAGTGAGTTGGGGGTATGAAGCTGTTAAACCTTCCGGATCAAAGTTTTTGGACTATAACCAGATGATTGGCACCAGGGATTTTTCAGCTTTTCTCACTGTACCTGCTAGTATAGAGTTCATGCACCAACATGAGTGGAAGAAAGTAGCAGCCTGTTGTCATGAACTGGCACTGGAATATGCACCAGCTTTACATGCCTGTTTAGGTACTACACCGATAAGTCCTTTGAATGAGGAGTGGATCGGACAAATGGTAAGTGTTCCGATAAGAACGACTCAGCCTGAGCCATTGCAGCGGTTATTGTATGAACATTACAAAATAGAAATACCCTTGATGCGGCAGGGTGAGGATATTTATTTACGGTATTCTATTCAGGCATTTAATACCAGAAAGAATTTGGACTATTTATTAGAAACGCTGAAAGCTTTGAAAGCAAAGGGTGAACTGATACAGTGAGGGGAAGAAAAGTAACTAAAGGAAGAAAATGCCGAACGACTATTTTCAGTTTCAACAGTTTAGGGTGGAACAGGTAAAGGCAGCCATGAAAGTATGTACTGATGCCTGTATTTTCGGTGCCTGGGTTGCGCAGCTGCTTGGTCAACAGCATGGACGATTACTGGATATAGGAACCGGTACCGGATTGTTGGCTTTGATGGTAGCACAACAGACCGGGCTAAAAATTGATGCCATTGATATCCGAACAGAGGCGGTAGATGAGGCCGGTAATAATTTTCGCTCCTCACCATGGTCTGACCGGCTCAATTGTTTCCATGGCGATATTAGGAGGTGGCGGACTGATGAATCATACGATGCGGTGATTTGCAATCCGCCATTTTATGAAAACAATCTACGTTCTACCGATGATGAAAAGAACGACGCCATGCACAGTGAGCGATTGACATTGGAGGAATTGGTGCAGGCGGTTAATAAGATGTTGAAGCCCGGGGGTGGCTGGGGAATTTTGCTCCCGCATGCCAGGGTAGGTTATTTTCTGGATGTTACTAATAGGATAGGTTGGAAGTTGCTACATCGTTTAGATGTTTATAATGAGGGAAAGAAGGAACCTTTTCGCAGTTGTATGTGGTTAGGGAAGGAAGGCGAGGCAACTATGCGGCAGCAACTTACCATCAAGCAATCAGGTATTTATACGGAAGAATTCAGAACTCTCTTAGGTAGTTATTACCTGGCTTTTCAGGGGTAGGTGCCATAGGCATATTCCTGCAGGTAAAGGAAATCGGGTGTGAGTTCACCTTTGTGGAGGATAGTGGCTCTGTTGATGGTATCTGATCCACCTCATATGAGATCACCAACGACGTATTTCATGAGTTGTTCCCCGAAGTAGCGGCTGGCATCGCGGGGGAGTTCGTTGGGGAGGTTACCGACAGCCATTACATCGACGCTATTGGGTAGGTAGGGGGCAGTTTTTGCGCCTGTATTTTTATCCACTCCATAGACAGGTTCTTCGGTGGATGCATCCCCAAGGTTACAGGGGACGCTGCCATTTTTATCATCTGTGATATCTGCGATGGTGTACATCCTGAATTCAGGATGAAGAATAGCCTCCATAGAAAATAGGCGGGGGATGTGTTCATCCCAATAAATCCCATTCATTAACATATCGGCGGCACGGGTATAGGGTTCAAAAAGACATTCGTATTCCTCTGCGTGGTCGTGGAAGTGTTGCCGGCGGTAGGTTCCGTCGATGGTATGGCGATAGAGATCAGCTCCCTTCAGGTGCACATATACAGGGTAGGAAAAGGATTGAT
>JBJTTC010000206.1:0-5738 GCA_046079965.1 Sediminibacterium sp.
CGATATCAGTCCCAATGAGGTGAAATTGTGCTCTTTCCTGCGGATGAACCTAAGTTCTAAAGAAATTGCTCAATTATTGAATATAACTGTTCGCGGCGTTGAGATCAGCCGTTACCGCTTGCGCAAGAAGTTAAATCTGCAAGGAGGAGAAAATCTGTTTGACTACCTAATTCAACTTCAAAAAATTTGATGGTTACAAATATTCTCCGCCTGCTGATTATAAAAGATACCAATGAATTCAACAAAAGATCTGTATGGAAATTTTTTCAGGCCATCTATAATTCATTGATTGATTTTTTACAAGAAATTTTGTCAGGCAAATGAACAATATATTTACATATATTTTTCAGCAACTGTTTGATACAACATATTTGTTGCGTTGTAGCATTATTGGTTCATTGCAATTTTTCATAGCTTTTTCGGCATTTTCACAATCAATTGCTGATAGTATACCCAAAAAATGGTCACTCACAGGCTACGCAGAAACCTACTTTGTTGCATCAGGAAAATCAGAAGCAGGCGGCCCATTGGCAGCGTTTCTCTACAACCACAATAGAAACCAACGCCTGAAAATCAACCAGGCATTCCTGGGAGCTGATTACTCAGGACAACAATTCCGATTCCAACTGGCATTGCAAACAGGTACTTACGTGCAAGATAATTATTCCGATGAGCCGGCTATACTAAGACCCTTACTCAAATGCTTTGCGGGTATCCCTCTCAATCAAAAAGCAGCTGGCTCGATGCCGGCATCTTCCCGTCTTACATCGGTTTTGAGAGCACTCAATCTTTTGACAACAAAACACTAACCCGCTCTCTATTGGCAGAAAATTCACCTTATTACATAACAGGTCTGCGGCTTAGTCATCCTGCAGGAAAAAAATTATCAATGACCTGGTACCTGCTCACCGGCTGGCAGCGCATCACGCCCATAAAAGGAAACAATCTCCCCTCGCTGGGTTGGCAATGGACCTACCGGGCATCCGATTTTTCCAATCTCAACTGGAGTTTTTTTGCCGGGTCCACTCAACCTGACGCGAATGGCCAATGGAGATTCTTCAAAAAATTCTAACGGACCACGAAAGCCAGCTTCATCGGTAAGATCACAGCTATAACACCGTCAGTACCTTATTCCTGGCCAATAAACAAGCCCCCCAAATACCCGCCTTCTCTCCTAGTTCCGATAATTTAAATTGTGTATCTGTATTCACCAGACTCAAAGAATATTTGTTGATAGCACTGCGCGCCGGCAACCGCAGATAATCACCCGTTTCCGACAAGGTGCCTCCTAAAATAATCAATTCCGGATTGAATACATTGATCAGTGCTGCCAATCCCTTTCCCAACTTTTCTCCAATCTCTGCCAGCAACTCAATGCACAGCATGTCTTCCGATCGGGCGGCCTGAATGAGATCAGTCAGGGTAACATCTTTCAGCTGCTTCATCTTTTTGGTTACCGAAGAACTTGAACCCTGCTCCAATCTTTCTTTGAACCTGCGTATCAAAGCCGTTCCGGATGCTTCCGTCTCCAAACAACCCTTCTTTCCACAATGACATATTATTTCATTGTCAAAAAATGGCACATGTCCAAATTCACCACTGAAACCAGACTTCCCATAATAAATCTTTCCATCTATCAACACACCCAGACCAATACCATAATCCATGTTCACAAACAATACATTCTTTTCATTGGTCACTTCACCACACATGAACTCACCATAAGCCATGGCCCTGGAGTCATTTTCCAAATAAGTTTTTATTCCTGTTTTTCCCTCGATGTAACTCGACAAAGGCTCTTCCTGAAAATGAAAAAAACTATAGCTGTATCCAATGGTATGATTGATACGTCCCGACAGGTTAATTCCCATGCTCAAAATCTTCTCCTTCTTAACCGGCACCTCCTTGAGGAAGCCCTGTATCAAATTGATCAGTTGGGACAAAGACCCCGGAGTATTTTCCAACCGAAAAGGAATGCGGTTCTTCTGTGCTACCAGGTTTTTTTTAAAATTCATGAGTCCTATATTCACATAGTACTTCTTAACATCCACCCCCAGAAAAAAACAAGCATCGGGCACCAATCCATACATACTTGCTTTTCGTCCGCCAGTTGAATCAATCTTTCCATAATCACTGATCAGGTTCTCAGCCATCAATTCATTGACCAGACTAGTGGTTTTGGGAACACTGATGTTCAACTCCTTACTCAGCTCTGTGATAGAACTCCGGTCAGTTTTATCCAAAAAATTGAATATCAATTTTTTAAGGGTCTTGTTTTTCAAAGCGACCCCCGAAGAACTTTCCTCCCGGAAAACCTGCGATAAAATCACCTGCTTTTTCATACTGCGCTGAAAATACAACAATTCATTGTTCATTCAACCCACTTGTTATGATTTTATCGCAAAGACGCTCAACTAAATAAAATATTTTATTAAGTTGGTTGTAATTTGTAAAATATTTAAGATATTGCCAACAGGATTTAATTGAATACCTACCACAACTGATTGCATGCAAACCAATGAATTGATTGCTGCCCCTGCTGTATCCCTTTCTTCCTATGCGGAAATCTACCGGCAGGAGCTTACAGGCAACATCCTACCCTTTTGGCTTTCACATAGCAAAGACGAAAAAAACGGCGGATTTTTTACTTGTCTCGACAGAACAGGAAAAGTGTATGATACCGATAAATTCATGTGGCTGCAAGGCCGGCAAGTATGGTGCTTTAGTTATATGTACCAAAACCTGGCACCGCGACAGGAATGGCTCGATATGGCATTGCACGGTGCACGCTTCATGCAGCAACACGGCCGAGATGCACATGGCAATTGGTATTTTTCATTGACTGCAGATGGCCGGCCGTTGATACAACCTTATAATATCTTCAGTGACTGTTTTGCTACCATGGCATTTGCTGCACTGGACAAAGTTCAGCCAAGTGATACGTACAAAGACATCGCCCTAGCTACTTTTGACAATATTCTGCGTCGCAGGAACAACACCAAGGGCAGTTACAACAAGGCTTTCCCCGGCACACGACCGCTGAAGAACTTCAGCCTCCCCATGATACTCTGCAACCTCTCTCTCGAACTGGAACATATCCTTGGATCTGCCCGGGTTGACCAGTTTGTTCCGGAGATCATCCACGAAGTAATGGACGTATTCTATCACCCGGACTTAGGGGTAGTGCTGGAAAATGTACAGCCAGATGGCAGCTTCTCCGATAGCTTTGAAGGCAGGGTACTGAACCCCGGTCACGCCATTGAAGCCATGTGGTTCATCATGGACCTCGGCAAAAGACGCAATGACCCGTCACTAATCAATAAAGCAGCTGATATCATGTTCGATACACTCGAAATGGGTTGGGACAAAGAACATGGCGGAATTTTTTATTTCATGGATGTAAAAGGCCATCCTGTGCAACAACTGGAATGGGACCAAAAACTTTGGTGGGTACATGTAGAAGCACTGGTTGCTTTGGCTAAAGCATACGCATTCACCGGAGATAGCAGGTGCATTCCCTGGTTTAAAAAGTTACATCAATATACCTGGGATCATTTCAGGGACAAAGAATATGGGGAATGGTTTGGTTATCTGAATCGGGAGGGAAAGGTTTTAATTCCGCTCAAAGGAGGAAAATGGAAAGGTTGCTTTCATATTCCCCGTGCATTGTACCAGATTGCAACTACCCTTTCTTCATTGGAAGCAAAATAAAAATACTTGCTGAGAAAACAACTCTATATTACCCTCTTGCTTTCATCGCTGTTACAAACAACAACAGCACAGGATACCCTGCGAACTGAAATACTTATTCTGGGAGGCGGTACAGGTGGAACGGCTGCCGCGATTCAAGCAGCAAGAATGGGTAGAAAAGTAATTCTTACAGAAGCTACCACCTGGTTGGGGGGAATGCTAACCGCAGCAGGCGTTAGTGCTGTAGATGGTAACCACCATTTACCTTCCGGTCTTTGGGCTGAATTCAGAAATGCTTTGTATAAAAAATATGGCGGAGAAAAACAAGTCTCTACCGGATGGGTGAGCAACACCCTTTTTGAGCCACACATCGGAGACAGCATTTTCAAAAACATGGCCCAACAGTTGCCATCCTTATTCATTCTTTATCGTCATCAACCCCATGGTGCGATACTCAATGGACAACAAGTGCAAGGGGCCATAGTTCGTAACTTATATAATAACCAACTCACATATATTCTTGCGCAACAAGTTATTGATGCAACGGAACTCGGTGATTTCCTGGCTATGGCGAGAGTACCTTACAACATCGGCATGGAAGCCAATAGTTCTACGGGAGAAAACATACCTGTACCTGCCACCAATGACATAATACAGGATCTAACCTGGGTGGGCATTTTGAAAGATTATGGTGCAAAGGCGGATTGTACCATTGCGCGCCCAGTGGGATATGACCCGACCGAATTTGATGGTAGCTGCACCAACTATTATTTCGATAAAACAAGAAAAGCGCCCAATGTAGATGCCCAAAAAATGTTGGACTATGGTAAGCTACCCAACAAAAAATACATGCTCAACTGGCCCATTTTTGGAAACGACACCTACCTGAATATTATTGAGTTGCCGGAAGCAGAACGTGAAAAAGAACTCGAAAAAGCCAGACAAACCACGCTGCGATTTATTTACTTCATTCAACATGAACTCGGTTTCAAACACCTTGGATTGCCAGATGATGAATTTCCAACTTCCCACCGACTCGCAATGCTCCCTTATCACCGGGAGGGAAGAAGAATGCAGGGACTAGTACGTTTCAATGTTCGCCATATTGCTACTCCATATACCAATGGAGAACCTTTGTACCGAACAGGTATAGCTGTAGGAGATTATCCGGTTGATCACCACCACAAAAAAAATCCACTGGCGCCGCAACACCTGGAGTTTTATCCGGTACCCTCCTTTAGTGTACCCTTGGGTGCTTTGATTCCAAAAAACACCGGTGGACTAATCGTTGCTGAAAAAGCTATCAGCGTATCTAATCTAGCCAATGGCACCACCCGCTTGCAACCTTGTGTTTTGTTAACCGGGCAAGCAGCAGGAACACTTGCAGCGCTAAGCGTGAGCATGAAAAAAAATCTGGCAGCTGAAGTGCCTGTCCGGTCAGTACAAGCAGCTCTAATGGTAAGCAAGGCATACATTATGCCGTACTATGATGTCAATATCAACCATTCACTCTTTGAATCGATTCAACGCATTGGTGCTACCGGTATGCTGCGTGGAACCGGCAAACCAAATGCGTGGGCCAATCAAACCTGTTTCTATCCGGACTCATTGGTCAATACCGATACATTATTAATGGATATCTGCCCGTTCACGGGTATGGAGCCGATTGTCATCAAGGAAAAAAATCTCACAGTTACCAAGGCAATACAATTGATCAGCACCATTGCTAAAGCAAATACAGTTAGAGGAAAATGGAGCTGGAAAAATACCAGACAATTCAACCAGCAGATAGCTGCTGCCTGGAAAGAATGGGGCTTCGGTAACTTTTCGAACAACCAGTTCATCACACGGGGACAGTTGGCCAGACTGTTAGACGCAACAATTGATCCTTTCGATCTGTTGCCCGTTAATCACAAAGGTTTATATGCCAGTTTAAAATGAGAAAAAGATTGAAACACCATACAAATTTGCTTAAAATAAAACTTTATGTACTAAGGAATTTTGGGGAAATCTGATTATATATCAGAATTCAAAATATATAAAGTCAT
>JBJTTC010000207.1:0-18493 GCA_046079965.1 Sediminibacterium sp.
ATAAAAAATCCAACCAACAACGCAATCGCTTTCTTGCAACCCCCCGCATGACCATTCAACAAGCGACTGAATTACTGCAAGAGGTAAAAAATGATATGCTGTTGAACTATGGTCGAACTGACGTTACGCTGGGAGATATTCAAAAATTAGCCAGGGGTGAAAAAGAATTACCCGTCGGCGGATTACCCGATGTTTTGGCAACTCTTGGAACAGTACCTTATAAGAATGGCTTGTTCAAAGGAACGGAAGGAGATGCTTATATAGAATTGGTTGAATTCACCCCCGACGGTCCTATCATCGAATCAATCAATGCCTATGGGGCTTCTGCCAGAAAAAACTCTCCCCATTACACGGATCAAATGGAACGCTATACCCGCCAGCAAACCAAAAGGATGACCCTCGATAAAAAAACTGTTTATCAGCAAGCAGTAAAATTGTATCATCCTCAATAACAGCTGCCTACTATTCCACGGAACTCCGGTACCAATCTCTGAGGTGGGTGGTGATTTGTGCGGTTTCAATGATGAACCCATCATGCCCATAAGTAGATTCAATTTCTACCAACTGTGCATCCGACATGTGTGCCGCCATGAATCTTTGTTCGTCGGGCGGACAAAGAATATCACCTAAAATAGCGATGATCAATGTAGGTTGTGTAATCGTTTCCAGTGTTTGAATCAAATCTCCCCCTCTTTTCCGTGCCAGGTGATGACTGTCCATTGCCTTGGTCAATAACCAATAACTATACGCATTGAAGCGCTTCACCAATTTATCTCCCTGATAATTCAAATACGAGGAGGCACGAAAATCATCGATCTTCTCCGGATCGGGGTCAGTCTGCTTTTCCTGAAAGGTTTGATAATTTCTGTACGTTAACATGCCGATTGCACGTGCCGCTTTCAAACCCTTTGCACCAGCTTCGGGACTTGCATCCCGCCAACTAGTATCGGCTTCAATTGCAAGTCGTTGTGCTGTATGCACTGCTACACCCCAGGCACTTTCTGAGGGAGAAGTTGCAATTAAAAAAACCCGCTTGATTACTTCCTTTTCCATCAACGCCCACTCCAGTACCTGATATCCTCCCATGCTTCCACCCATGAGCAAATCAATTTTTTCAATACCCAGGTGTTTGCGCAATTCAATCTGTGCAGCAACCATGTCACGTATCGTCACCTGTGGGAATTGACTATAATAGGGTACTCCCGTTGCCGGATCAATGCTCAACGGGCCCGTTGTGCCATAACAGGAACCCAGTATATTGGCGCAGACAATAAAGTCATTGGTTGGATCTATGCAGTAACCTTCTCCTACCAATCCCTTCCACCAGGCCTCAGCATCTGAATTAGCTGTGAGTGCGTGACAAATCCATACCACCCGACAACCCGCATGTAAAGTACCCCAGGTATGATAAGCAATCTGTATTTCAGGCAATACCGCAGCATTTTCCAGTTGAAAGGGTTGGCGATAATGATATGTTTGTAAGGTGGCCATGAATATTTACGCAAAGTAAACACATGGTTAGATACCTTTGTCAAAATCTTTTTTCATGGGCCGGCTACTATTCCTGCCCTTTTTGATCATCTATCTTTTTTTTATGTCACTTCGCCCCGAAACCAATGCCATTCGAATTCAGGTTGACCGCACACCGGAAATGGAGCATGCAGTCCCTCTGTTCCTTACCAGCAGTTTCTGCTTTGATCAGGCAGAGGATATGCGTGCCGCATTCGCGGATGAAACGGATGACAACATCTATAGTCGTTTCAGCAACCCCAATGTGCAGGAATTGGTTGATAAGATATGTGCATTAGAAGGAGCGGAAGCCGGCTATGCCACTGCATCCGGTATGAGTGCAGTATTCAGTTCTTTCATGGCATTGCTGCGCCAGGGTGATCACCTCCTTGCCTGTAATGCTGTTTTCGGAAGTACACATACCGTCATCGCCAAATACCTGTCCCGCTTCGGCATTGATTACACCTACGTATCCGCCACCGCCACCGAAGCGGAATGGAAAGCCGCCATTCGTCCTTCAACCAAAATGATCTATGTGGAATCTCCCACCAATCCGGGATTAGAAATTCTCGATATCTGCATGCTCTCGCGTTTATCAAAAGCAAACAATATAATTCTGAACGTTGACAACTGTTTTGCTACCCCAACCTGTCAACAACCCATTGCATTGGGTGCCGATTTGGTAGTACATTCCGCTACCAAATGGATCGATGGCCAGGGTAGGGTCTTGGGTGGAGTAGTAGTTGGGAAAAAAGAACTGATCCATGAGATTTATCTGTTCTGCCGCAGCACCGGTCCTGCCCTCTCCCCATTCAATGCCTGGGTATTGAGCAAGAGTCTCGAAACCCTTTTTGTTCGCATGGAGAAGCATGCTGCCAATGCCTCCTACATCGCACAACAACTGGAGGCACATCCTGCCATAGCACAATTGCGCTATCCCTTCTTGCCTTCCCATCCTCAAAATGTCATTGCACAAAAGCAAATGAAAGATGGTGGTGGTATTGTATGTTTTGAATTGAAGGGGGGACTCGATGCCGGAAAAAAATTCCTGAACGGATTGAAGTTGTTATCGCTCACTGCTAACCTGGGAGATACCCGATCCATCGCATCTCACCCTGCGAGTACTACCCACGCCAAACTATCAGAGGAGGAGAGAAAAGCAGTGAACATTACACCCGGTCTGATTCGCATTAGTATCGGATTAGAACATCCCGATGATGTATTAGCTGATATTCTTCAGGCGCTGAAGGCCTGTTGATCAGAAAGGAATAATAAAATGTTCTTTTGCCATTTGCTCAGGCCGGATGAATACCAATCCGACAAAAAAAAGATCGATGGTTAAAGTAACAGAAGGGTGCTGCTGAATCTGTTGCCATGCCTCTTCCATCTCCCGGCTCCAATGAATATCATCGAATACAAACAGCGTACCGGTATGTGTATGCGGCAAAATTTGTTCGAAATAGCGAAGGGTGGGTTCCAGCCGGTGGTTGCCATCAATGAATACGAGATCCCAGGGATCAGTATTTTCCAGTACGCCCGATAAGGTCTCATCGAAATTTCCTTCCACTATCCGAATGTTTTTGGAGCCAACATTTTCCCATACCTCTCTTGCCTTGCGGGCGTAGGCAGGCGCTCCTTCCAATGTGGTTACCTGAACCTCAGCAGAAGCTGATGCGAGATAAGAAGTAGTGATGCCGAGACAGGTGCCCAACTCCAACACTTTTTTGCATTGATAGTGTTGTACCAAACGAAACAGCAGTCGTGCGTACTTAGGTGGCTTGAGCGAACGGCCAGCTACCTGTTGTACAGAACGAGTCGTCACTTTTTTTTCCGTTCCTCCTGCACCCCAATCCACTACTTCCATTTTTTCAGAACTATTCAACAACAATGCCCGCTGTTGTTCAATGCTATCATACGCATAAAAAAAACGACCATCATTGAGCACCTGCGTCACCAACTCAAAAACAAACGGAGAATGTATGCCATGGCCTTTCCTACCCCTGGCTTTCCAGTGATACGATAGATACCGAAGTCCGACTTGCCAGCTATTATACATTCCCCCTTGTTTGATCAGCGAAAGATTGTGAGAGCCAAAAAATGGAAAAGGATATAAAAAGCATGCTAACCCATTCCGCCGCATGCAAATGCCAATTGAACAGATCCCAATTTTTTATAGGGTGATAAAAAATCAATAACAAGAAAAGAAAAATAGATAGTCCCCGATGATTTCTCCATCGCTTCCATAAAAACAAAAAAGGAAGAAACATGAGAATAAATTGAGCAAAAAAATATAAATCCAATACCTCATACCACCTTATGTCGGAAGTCCCGGAAGCCTCCGGCATCATAAGAAACAATTGATAAACCCACATCCATTGCTGTATCAGGAAGATACTGTACAAAGGCAACCATATATTAATGGACTGCAGAATACGGGATGCTGTGTGAACCGTTTGGCGCCAGAACAACCAGGGCAATAGCAGGCAGCAGGAAATCATATACGCGATGGAAACAAAACTCATGTTAATGTTACTTTACCCGCTCCCAAACTTGAAATCGATAAGCATAAGCGTGGCGCTTATCCGGCGACATGGGATCGTCTGCCACAATTTTCCATTCTTCCGTTGGTAAACAGGGAAAAAAGGAATCCGCCTCGGGCTCTACTTTTACCCTTGTAAGAAAAATGCGTTGGGCTAGTGGAAGAAATTCCCGGTAAATCTCACCACCGCCAATTATATTCACTTCCAGGTAATTGGCATCCTTAGCCAAATTAAGTGCCTGCTCTAAGTCATGTGCCACATGAAAGCCTTCCGCAGTGGAATCCTTTTGCCTAGTCAAAACAATGTTCATCCTCCCTTTGAGGGGCTTACCCGATAATGACTCCAGTGTTTTTCTACCCATGATCACAGGCAAAGCCCAGGTGGTATTCTTGAAAAGTTTAAGATCGTTGGGCAAGTGCCAGAGCAACTTATTATTCAGTCCGATCGCATCATTCTCTGCCGCTGCAACGATCATTGAAATATACATGTTAATTAATTTATTCATTAAGCACTTCTGAATAATTAAATCGCCACCGGTGCTTTAATAGCAGGATGAGACTGATAATTCTCCAAACTAAAGTCTTCATAGGTAAATGAAAAAATGTCTTTGACTTCCGGATTGATCTTCATCTGTGGCAGCGGATAGGGAGATCTGCTTAGTTGAATCTCTGCCTGCTGAAAATGATTGACATAAAGATGTACATCGCCAAAAGTATGTATGAACTCCCCACACTTCAAATTACAGACCTGTGCCACCATCATCGTGAGCAATGCATAAGAAGCAATGTTGAAGGGAACACCTAAAAAAGCATCTGCACTGCGTTGATACAATTGACAGCTTAACTTCCCTTCCACCACATAAAACTGAAACAAAGTGTGGCAAGGCATGAGTGCCATTTTTGGTAAGTCCGCAACATTCCAAGCACTTACAATCAGGCGTCGGCTATCAGGATTTTTCTTTATCTCTGCAATCACTTCAGACAATTGATCGATTACCTTTCCATCAGGGCCGCCCCAACTGCGCCATTGCTTACCATATACCGGTCCCAACTCTCCATTTTCATCGGCCCATTCATCCCATATAGAAACACCGTTCTCTTTGAGGTATTGGATGTTGGTGCTTCCCTGGATGAACCAAAGCAGTTCATGAATGATGCTGCGGGTATGCAACTTTTTGGTAGTCACCATAGGAAAACCATCTTCTAAATTGAATCGCATTTGGTAACCAAAATAACTGATGGTTCCGGTACCCGTTCGATCGGTTTTCCTAACTCCACTAGTCAGGATATGGCGCAGCAGTTGGTGATAGGTTTCCATGACTGCAAATTACGATGTTATGGCGGGATGACGCGGCTATGCGGCTGAGGTGGGGAGAACAGGTGAATTGCTTTTCTTCCTTCGCTGCAATTCCCACTGTATCAAAGAAAGTTCCCGACCTGTTTGTCCACTTACGCTGGAATTCTCTTGCGCACGGCGCATGAGGTAAGGAATCACTTCCCGAATCGGACCAAAAGGCAGGTACTTGCTTACACAAAAACCTTCCTTGGCCATATTAAAAGTAATATGATCACTCATTCCATATAGCTGAGAAAAATGTACCCTTGGATGATTGCGGGCAATTCCCAGCCGATCCATACCTGCAGCAGCCATTTGATTGCTGGCTTCATTATGAGAAGCAATTACAACAGCAATTTCTTCTATGTGCTCCAGACAATATTGAACCGCAGCATCAAAATCCTTGTCAGACGCTGTTTTATCGGGTTGTATCGGACTATCATATCCCTTTTCAATAGCACGGGCACGTTCTTTTTCCATGTAAGCACCCCTCACCAATTTGACTCCCAACACAAAACCTTTTTCCTTGGCAATGCGGTGAGACATTTTCAGAAAAGAAAGCCGGTCATGGCGGTAAAGCTGCACCGTATTGTACACCACGGCTTCAGTGGTATTGAACAGCTGCATCATTTCCATACACAGCCGGTCAACCGGATCCTGTATCCAGGATTCCTCCGCATCAACCAGCACCCCTATCTTTTTCTCTGCCGCCAATTCACATATTGCATACATCCGATCCCGCACCCGGTCCCATTCATCCAATTCCCACTCATGGTCATGGATACCGCTGCGCAACCGGGGTGCTTCATTCAATGATTGCAAAAGACCCCAACGTGCCAATCCGGTTACCTTAATGCTGATAAACGGAATATTGGTGCGGGTAGCTGCATACTTAATTACCCGCATGAATTCTTCTGTTGCCTGATCGAATGCCGCCTCTCCTTCCTTCCCTTCAACACCATAATCAAGTATTACCTGAACCCCAAAAGAGTTAAGTTTTTGGGTAACGGGTGCTGAATCTTCTAGAGACTCACCGCCAACAAATTGCTTGAACAAGGTTTTTCTAATCAACCCGTGGACGGGTAATCCCGTTCGCACTATAAAAGGAGTTAGTCGGGTTCCCATCTGCACCAGCCAAGGGAAAGACATGGATTGAAAAAGAAATCGCGCATTTTTCAGCTCCTTGTCTGTTAAATGTGCAAAGGCATTTTCGGTGTTTTCAAAGGATAGATTCATATACTAACGTCTGTTCGCTATGCGAATATCGGTAGTATTCGAAAAATGTGAATGATTTTTTATTCCTGCCCATGAAGCGAATTAAATCGCCTGATGGTTGAAGGGTTGCAACACCATTTCACTTACAACTCCACTTCGGGGCTGCTGGCAGAGAAACCAAATGGCTTTGGCTGCCTCATCAGTAATGATCATGCGGTCGCGCTGCACCCGCAGGTCTATCGTATCCCAGAAAGGACTGTCCACCCCACCAAGGAACAATTGAGTAATGCGGATATCGGTTCTTTTCAACTCTTCCCGGATGCTTTGCATCATACCTGTTAGACCATACTTACTGGCTGCATAAGCTGCCGCTCCTGCCATGGGTACCTTTCCCAAAACGCCGGGAATATTAATAATGAGACCACGTTTGTTTTCTTTCATCCCGGGCAGCACAGCTTTTACCAGATGAAAAGCGCCAACGAGATTCGTTTGCAGCGTACGCTGAAATTCTTCCGAACTGAGTTGTTCCACCGGCTTGATGATACCGATGCCTGCTGCATTGATCAACATATCAATATTGCCTGCCTGCTGCAGGATGTTTTGAATGGTTGCATTTACATCTTCTTCTTTGGTTACATCCAGCGAAAAACAACGTTCTGCCGGAATACCGGCCTGTTGTGCAACAGAAGAAAGGTTGGACTGATTTCTGCCGGTAATGAATACTTTGGCACCGGAGCCTGCAAGCAGGGCAGCAGTTTTTGCGCCAATGCCCCCGCTGGCTCCAACCAGGACCACCACCTTATCTTTCAATGTTTCCATATTTTTTTTACATACAAACAATGACGGGTGCATTTTGTTGTAAGTTGGTGAAACAATCTACTCGAACAGCTGCCAGCAAAGGCATGCGCAAGAAACCCTGGAACCGGGTGAACCTGCCCGTCTATTCCATCAGCAGCTACGATGCTTCCGGCAGGCACAACATGCACATGATTACCTATGTTACTGCCATCAGCATGCAGCCCAAGCGAATTGTTTGCGGGGTCTATAAGGGCACACAAACTTTGGAGAACGTACAGTCACAGAAAAGATTTGTTTTGCAATTACTGGCCGACCATCAATACAACCTCACCCGCATTTTAGGCAAAACCAGCGGCAACAAAACCGACAAGATTAAATTCCTTCAGAAAAAAAATCTATTGACACCCTGGCTCGATCACCTGATTTTAACGGAGGCGCTCAGCGTGATGGAACTGGAAGTAATCAGCGAATTTGACGGAGGCGATCATGTAGGGTTTCTTTGTGATGTAAAACAGTATAAAAATTGCCAGCCCGGTGAAGCATTGACACTCGATGTACTCAGGGCTCACCGATTGATCATTATATGAGTGTAACTTTCCCCACAGACCGAAGCTCTATAGAGGAGCGACTCAGCGCCATTGATCCATCCCGCTATGGCTCTACGCGAAACTTTTTAACGGGTGCTGTTACCCGTCTTTCCCCCTATATTGCCAGGGGTGTGATCTCCCTTCCGAAAGTGGTGGAAACTATCCTCGACAAGTATCCAAGGGAAAAAGCATGGCCGCTGATTCAGCAACTGTCCTGGAGAGAATATTTTCAACGGGTGTGGTGGAAGGAGAGAGATAACCTGCATCGAGATATCCGTCAACCGCAAACACGAGTCGCCCACCATGAACTGCCCCGCGCCATTGCCGAAGCCAATACTGGTGTGGAAGTGATTGATAATAGCATACAAGATTTGATAGCGACGGGTTACCTGCATAACCATGCCCGCCTCTATCTGGCCATGATCACTTGTAACATTGCACGTGCTCACTGGTCAATTCCTGCCCGCTGGATGTACTATCACCTGCTCGATGGAGACATCGCCAGCAATACCCTTAGCTGGCAATGGGTAGCCGGCAGTTTTAGTCCCAAAAAATATTTTGCCAACCAGGACAATATCAACAAATACAGTGGATCGAATCAACACAATACGGTCTTAGACAAGTCGTATGAGGAATTAGTAGAAATGCCTGTTCCGGATAATATGCAGGCAACCTTGGTTCCCGATCTGCACACTACCCTTCCAATTACTGAAGCCCTACAACTCAATCCCCAACTACCACTTCTACTCTATCACACTTATCAGATAGACCCGGAATGGTTTTTCGGGATGGAAGCCAATCGGGTACTTGTGCTGGAGCCCTCGCATTTCCAAGAATATCCGGTGAGTCCGGCAGTGATGCAATTCATCCTGGAACTCGCAAAAAAACTCATCCCGGGCATACAGATTTATGTAGGTGAAGCAAAAGATATTCCTTCACTGGAGGCATTTCCTTCCGTCCATTTCAAAGATCATCCCATCGCCCATCATTTTCCCGGACAAGCCACTGCACCTTCCTGGATGTTTGCTGATGCAGATTATACCGGACAGGGATTTTTTGGTTACTGGAAAAAATGTGAGAAGGCCCTTTATAAATTAAGCCGCAAGCATAGCCAATAAATTGCGAATTTTGGCGCATGAAAATTCTATCTACAGAAATCTATCGCTATACCATTCCCATGGTACCCTTTACCATTGCCACGGGTACCATGAAGTATGCACAAAATCTTTTGATACGAGTGCATACCGATGACGGACTAACGGGAGTGGGAGAATGTTCTGCCTTCCCCATGATCGCCGGCGAAACCCAATCCACCTGCTTTGAACTCGCCAAAGATTTTGCTGCGTTGTGGAAAAATAAATCATCTGCAGAGATAGACAGCAGACTCGATGAACTCGATGCCATGATCAGCAGAAATTTTACTGCCAAGAGTGCTTTTGATATGGCACTCTATGACCTGGCGGCGAAAAGGGCAGAACGACCACTCTATCAATATTTAGGAGGTACCCATAAAACTTTGGAGAGTGATCTGACGATTGGTATCGGCACTCCGGAAGAGATGGCAGCAACCGCAACAAAATTTGCTGCCGATGGAGTACGCATGATCAAAGTGAAATTGGGCAAAAATCCGACGGACGATGTTCAACGCATCCGCAGCATCAGACAAGCCATCGGAGATGCGATCATGCTTCGCATTGATGCCAACCAGGGATGGAGTTTTGAGGAAGCTGTTGAAGCGCTCACACAATTGGCCCCCTTCGGAATTGAATTCTGCGAGCAGCCCATGCGCAGCTGGAACGACGAATTGCTGCCTGAACTCTGTCGGATTTCTCCCATTCCGCTGATGGCAGATGAAAGTGTATTCACCCACCACGATGCAGAACGCATCATTCGCAACAAAGCATGTGCCTATATCAATATCAAACTGGCCAAAAGTGGTGGTATCAGGGAGGCCCTGCGCATACATGAGGTGGCAGCAAAAAATGGCATCCCCTGTATGATGGGGGGTATGCTTGAAAGCCGGCTGGCACTCTCAGCCAAAGTACACCTGGCCATTGCCTGTAACAACATCTGTTTCTATGATCTGGATACTTGTTTGCTGGGACATCTAACCGATCCGGTACTGGGAGGAGTTCGCTTCTATGGCATGCAGGTATCTGTAGGCGAGGAGCCCGGTATCGGTGCCGATGTTGACCCGGCTTTTCTGGCGGGATTAGAGAAAGTAGTGATTTAACAGACAAAAAATGGCTGGCAACCAATAAAGAAGGACATTTGCCGAAAATACCCCTAGCATGGAACCCAAGAAAGCAATTGAAAGTCTGACCATCATGAATGAGTTGGTGTTGCCCAATGATACCAACACATTCGGCAACCTGATGGGGGGAAGATTGATGTATTGGATGGACATAGCTGCCGGCATTGCAGCCGGAAAGCACTGCAATACACCCAGCATGACTGTATCCGTTGACAACATCAGTTTTAAAAATCCAATTAAGCTGGGCAATGTGGTACACATCCGTGCAAGGGTTTGCCGTGCCTTCAATACATCCATGGAAATCCATATTAAAGTTTGGGGGGAAGACCTGTTGCATCAATACAAGTATGAAAGCAATGAGGCATTTTTCACTTTTGTTGCTTTAGACCCTAATGGAAAACCTAGAAGAGTACCGGAGCTGATTGCGGAAACAGAAGAAGAACAAAAACTATATGATGGCGCGTTGCGCAGAAGACAGTTGCGCTTGATTTTGGCAGGAAAAATGAAGCCACACGATGCCAATGAGCTCAAGGCACTCTTTATCAGCGAGTAATCGAATAATTATTTGTCCAGCATTTGCATCAGATGATGTCTGCCCTTCATCATGAAGGATTTACTTTGCTCGATTGCTTCCATCACCTGATCGAGAATAGCATCCACCGGTTGGGTATAATCGATGACCAATGGCTCTTTGAAACGAACGGTGAGTTGGGTACCTGTCTTTTTAAATGACAAGCCGGTCTTGGTGAAAGCACGCCAAAATCCATTGATGACGACAGGAATAACGATTGGCTGATTATTCTTGATGATATGTGCTGTTCCTTTTCTACCCGGGGCGAAGGGTTTGGTAGTTCCCTGCGGGAAGGTGATGATCCAACTTTGGTGCAGTGCCTCATCGATTTTTTGTGTATCGGATTCATCGCGATCTCTGGATACGTCCTGACCTTTATCTCTCCAGGTACGTTTCACGGTAAGTGCTCCGGCCAACTTGAAGATGCGGGATAAAAAACTGCCGTTCATGGTTTCTTCGGCAGCAACGAAATGAACATTGGTAAATGGGTTGAGCAGATAAAAGGGAAGTCCGAGTCTATTCTCTCTTCTCCATTTAACGGCACAGAAGATATGGAGGAAGGCAATGACATCTGCAAAATAGGTTTGGTGGTTGCTAACGAACAACACATTTCCTTTGGGCAACTGACGCAGGTGTTCAGTGCCCTCTATTTTTATCCTATTGAAGAGAACCAGTCCGGGCCAGGATACAAAGCCCACCAATGCATATACCAATGAACGTATCATGCGCAAGTTTTTCGTTACTCTACTACCTTTCGGTCTTTCTCACCTGCACCGGGGTTGCTTCTCTACGGCAAGGGTGCTCTTGAGAACTGCTAAACTAATACATCTTCCTGATTTTTTAGCTTACCCGGACTGAAATGATTGAGATTCAAAGGAAAAGGTATTTTTGCGCCACTAATATCGACACATGCAATTAAATACGGTCATTTTTGATATAGACGGACTCCTGATTAACAGCGAACCTTTGTGGAACCAGGCGGCTGCGGAGATTTTTGCGGGGTATGGTGTGCACCTGACACCCGAAGCGTATGCCACCACTACCGGTTTGCGCACCAAGGAGTTTGTTGCCTGGTGGCTGAGCAGGTATGGGCAAGATCCTATAATTTTTCCCCAGGTAGAGAAAGAGATTGTTGAGTTGGTATTGCAAAAAATCAATGAAGAGACAGAGACCTTACCGGGCGTGAATTATATTTTTGATTTTTTTCATCGGAAGGGTTTTCATATCGGACTCGCGACATCTTCCCCGCCTGAGTTAGTTGCGATCGCCAAAAAAATTACGGGCATAGAACCTTATGTGATGGCTGCAGCTTCTGCGGAGGCATTGCCGTATGGCAAACCACATCCACAGGTGTACCTTGATTGTGCGGCATCGTTGGGTGTACAGCCCGTTGAGTGTCTTTGCTTTGAAGATTCTTTCAATGGAATGATTGCTGCCAAGGCTGCCCGCATGAAATGTGTGGTGGTGCCGCATGTTGATGAAAGAGCAGAAAGCAAATGGGGTGCTGCGGATCTACTATTGCATTCCCTCGAGCAATTTACAGAAGAGCATTTGTTGAAGATGTAAAAGGGTGCCGGTGGTCATCATGTTTTTCCTCCCTAGCATATTCTTCTTTCGCGCAGGCGGTAAGAAAGTCTATATGGAAAAGTGGAAATTAGGTGTTTATTGGATGAGTTCAAAAAATTCTGCGCACCTGTAATCCGGACAATAATTAACGATGATAGGAAAAGCATCAAAATGCTCTCGCCTAACGAGATAAATCTTTTTTGCATTGAAAAGCGATGACTGGACAATGAATATTCCATTTGACTTTTCTTCAAACGTAACATAATGACGCAATCCGTCTTTTCCATGCAAATAGATTAGGTTGCTATTACTTGTAGGCGACTTTTGAATCTCAAAAGTCACAAATCCATCATTGAAATCATTGATGATAAGTGTGTCCTCAGCAATCTGAAGGAATGCATTGAAAAATGGCTCTGAAGGATAATACGCATAGTACCTCCCTTTATAATCAAATATAGATATCCATTGTCCCTCTAAAGAATTTTTCGTTGGCCCTTTGCTGCTCATAGATTTCTTTCTCAAGGGTTTGGCATCCAGACCCGATAGCAAATTTTTGAATACACGTTGATGAAACGTAGATTGAGGTTTTTCAATAAAAATGAGGTGATTGGCTTTTGGATTAAAATAAAGGGTATCACCAATTTCTTGTGCAGCCAAATCATTGCCTACAAGTATGATTAACAAGAGCAGAAGACACTTCATTTTCCGAAATTGATTAATTAGCATTTTCTTGCATTTTCTCCCTCGCATAATCTCCCGCCAATGCTAGAGACTATGCGATGCAGTAACAGATGTATAATTCAAATTTATCCCCTTTTTATTTTTTAAAAAAAGACCACTACTCCGAGCCATACAGTCTCCGCCAACAGCGGAAGACAATATGGAAATGTAAAAGATAATTCAGTAGATCATAAAAAAAGAGCCGTTATCTCCGGCTCTTTTGTATTTCTATTTAAATATTCAACTTAATCTTTAGACTTCAAATTGGGATGCGGAGCCGGAACCGTGTTGGGACCATCTTCGGTAGTTCCCTGCAAGTCAACCATGGCAGCATCACCGTCCTGTGCATAAACAAAGAGCAGTCTGCTTTCTGAGATACCTTGTTTTTCCACCAGGAATTTAACCACCGCATTCACCCGCTCCCAACTGAGCTGCTGAGAAGACTTGCTCGCAGAACCATAACCGATCACCTTGATCTTACAAGCAGGATTAGCCTTAATCGTAACCGCTGCTTCAGCCAACAACTGCTGCGCCTCACGAGTCAACCTGGCATTACCACGGAATGGCAACGACAACAGATTGCCAAGTGTACACTCAGTCTTCACCACAGGCTCAGGTGTTTTATTGGTCATCAAAATTTTCAACTCTTTGCAACAAGCCGGCTCAGGACAATTGCCCACACCATCTGCATTGACCGGGAAACATTGCTGTAGTGTCAATAATTCCTTGTCTTTATAATCCGGCACACCATCACCATCGGTATCTTTCGATACACCATGTGAATCTACCGGTGCTCCCAGTGGTGTATTTGGCTCCAGATCAAACTGATCGGTCACACCATCCTTATCAGCATCATTCAAGGTCGGTTTAGACATCTTCATATGCCTTGGTTCGTTCAACTCCCTGTAAACATAATTGTTTGGATTTAACCAATACAAAGGCTGTACCTTCTTCGATCGATTGCCTAAACTGATTCGAAAATGAGCAGAAGCAAAATTCATGTAATCATTGCGACCCGTGTGCATGGCATCCATATCACCATTCAAGGTATTGATGAAACGATTCTCAAATCCTACACTCATTTTTTCATTGAGTTTGTAAGAAAAACCAGCACCAAATGAGAAAGCATGGGTCATGATCATATCACCTGATCCAAGATCACGACGCCTGTCGCGTTTGGGTGCAACCGTAGCAACAGCATTGGCTGCATTCAAAGCAGCATTGACATCAGATTGAACTTCGGCTTTTTTACCATTGTAATTCAAAGTAGAAAAATCAAAAGGCACATTGCCTGCTGAGTCAATTGAGAGTCTTGTTGTAACGTTGGCAGCAACAAATGCATACCCTGCAAAAAGATAAATATCCCATTTGGGATTGCCCCTGTAATGGCTCACTGTATTGGTAGAAATAACCACATCCAGTGTTCCTGTATAACTTTTATTAACGTAATTAGCTGCAAAGGCGCGTCTTGCCCTATTCACATTCGCCGGAGTATAGGCAGCATACCGGTCATATCCGGTTATGGCTCTGTAGGGGGTAGTGGATGTTAGAAATCCGTCCGTGGGAGCATTGGAACTTAAAATGGGATCGAGACCCGCAGTCTGAGCATAAATGAGACCACCTCTAACTGAAATGACGTTAGACAAAGCCTTCCTGGCATTGATTCCAAAACCATATCCAATTTTAAAATTGGTTACATCCCCAAAAATGCGGGAATTACCCAAACTAATACCTACTTCCCACATGCTTCTGGGCTTGGGGGGATAAGGGTATTCATTGGCCAGAAACTCTGCCCGCTGTGGCATCAACTTATTTGCCACTACCGCCGAATCTGTCCAGCTCCAACCCCAGTCCGTTTGAGCACTGGAACTCAGCTGAGAGAAAATAGCTATCAGCAAAATCAAAATACTTTTTTTGTAGGTCATGAGCGATGATTTAAGAAGAATGTAGGTTTTAGATAAACAAAATTAATCATTTGCTGCCTCCATCAGTTTATTTTGGCATTTTTTTCACAGGTATAAATCCCACGTTGCGCCGGGTAATTACCGAATAACGAGGCAGCTTCCACCCATAATGTTATTAAGCTGAGTATATTGCGCCATATTTACGCGATGGAGCTGGCCCGAAAAGCAATATCAGATGAACTCGATTTGTTTGAAAAACATTTCAGAGATGCTGTCAGAAGCAGGGTTTCACTGCTCGACAGGATCATGCGTTTTATCGTAAAAAGAAAGGGAAAACAACTCCGACCCATGTTCGTACTTCTTTGTGCCCGCCTGGGAGGGCCCGTCAATGAAAGCAGTTACCGGGCTGCTTCGCTGGTCGAATTGTTGCACACCGCCTCCCTGGTACATGATGATGTAATTGACGATTCCCTTGAAAGAAGGGGATTTTTCTCCCTCAATGCCCTTTGGAAAAATAAAATTGCAGTTCTGGTAGGTGACTACCTGCTCATGAAAGCTCTTTTGCTGGCCCTGAACAACAAAGAATATGTAATTCTAGAAACCCTGGCAGATGCAGTAAAAGTGATGAGTGAGGGAGAACTGCTGCAATTTGAAAAATCAAGGAAACTTAATTTCAGTGAGGAAGTTTACTATGAAATCATCCGAGGAAAAACAGCTGCCTTACTTTCATCCGCCTGCGCAGCCGGAGGATCAAGCACTTTTGGCAATACCCCGGAGGTAGAAAAATTAAAATCTTTCGGAGAAAAAGTAGGTATGGCCTTCCAAATCAAGGATGACTTATTTGACTACGGCAAGGGAGGAATTGGCAAACCTACCGGCAATGACATCAAAGAAAAAAAACTTACTCTTCCTCTTATTTATACATTGGAACATTGTTCCCCCGACATTAGAAAAAAAATCATCTACATAGTCCACAACCAAAACAACAATAAAGATCAGGTGAGATGGGTAATTGATCGCGTCACAGAAACCGGCGGTATTGATTATGCAACCCGAAAAATGATGGATTACCGCGATGAGGCACTGCAAATTTTACATGAATTCCCTGCATCGGACTTCAGGGATGCTTTGGATGAACTGGTACGATATACTACTGACAGAACTTATTGATGGAAAAAAGATGGAAAATAATTCCCAGTTCCGAAGAGGAAGTGGATGCCCTGCAAAGGGAATTACAGGTTCATCCCATGATCAGCCGCTTATTGATTCAACGTGGTATTAAAGATTACGAATCCGCCCGCTTATATTTCAGACCTGACCCGAACCATTTACATGATCCTTTTTTAATGAAGGACATGGAAAAAGCTGTCACGCGAATTTTGCTTGCCTTTGAGCAAGGAGAAAAAATACTGGTCTATGGCGACTATGATGTGGACGGTACAACAGCCGTGGCTTCTCTGTTTCAGTTTATCCGTCATCTGCATCCGCAAGTTGAATTTTATATTCCTCATCGTTACCGAGAGGGTTACGGCATTTCACAGGCAGGCATAGACTACGCAGCCGGCAATGGTTTCCAACTGATTGTTTCTCTGGACTGTGGAATAAAATCGACAGAACTGATCAGGCAGGCAGCTGATAAGGGTATTGATTTCATTGTTTGTGACCATCACTTGCCCGATGATGAATTGCCCCCTGCTTTTGCAATTCTCAATCCCAAACAATCCGATTGCAACTACCCTTTTAAAGATCTATGCGGGTGCGGAGTAGGCTTTAAATTGATGATGGGCCTTGCCCAACGACTTGAACTCCCTCGGGAAAGTTACTGGCAGTTCATTGATTTGGTAGTAACCGCCATCGCAGCAGATATCGTTCCCATCACTGGAGAAAACAGGGTACTCGCTTATTACGGATTGAAAAAAATCAATGAGAACCCCTCCCCCGGTATTCAGGCTCTCATTCGCCTGGCGGGTGTTCAGCAAAAAATTCATAGCCAGAACCTGGTTTTTATTATTGCCCCACGCATCAATGCTGCCGGAAGAATGGATGTCGCCCATACTGCTGTACAATTATTCCTACAGCCTGATCTGGCTGCAGCCATGGAAATAGCACAACAATTACAAATCAACAACGACGAAAGAAAAGAGGCCGATAGTCTGATCACAGGGGAGGCCTTGGAACAGCTGAAGCAGGATCCGGAAAATCACCACAAAAAATCAACGCTCGTTTACAAAGAAAGCTGGCACAAAGGAGTAGTTGGTATCGTAGCCAGCAGACTCATTGACACTTATTATCGCCCCACCATTGTTTTGACAAAAAGCGGAGATTATGTAGCAGGAAGTGCCCGCAGTGTGGCAGGATTTAATCTGTATGAAGCCATCCACGCTTGCAGAGAATGGTTGCTAGGTTATGGCGGACATTTTGCTGCGGCGGGAATGACCCTGCTCCCCGAGCATGTTCCATCATTCGCCGATGCTTTTGAAAAAGCCGTCAGAGAACGCATCAAACCAGAACAATTGACACCGGAAATTCAAATAGATGCAGAAATTAGTTTTAATGATGTAACAACCTCACTTTACAGGATCATCCAACAAATGGAACCATTCGGACCTGAAAATATGCGCCCGGTTTTTATCGCCAGAAAAGTAAAAAATACCGGCTTTTCAAAAATGGTCAAGGAACAACACATTCGGTTCGTGCTGAGACAAAACAATAATACCCTCAATGGGATTGGCTTTAACCTCAAGCACTTGTTTCCACTGGTTGAGAGCAATGATTGGCTGGACGTCGTATTTAACCTGGATGAAAATGAATACAACGGACAATTCTTCCTTCAAATGAGAGTAATCGACGTTCGCCCCCATCAGGCATGAGAAAATCAATTGCTGTTGAATTGATCCGTAACCCCACGGTTAATTACCCTGCATCATGCGAACGCTGCGTTGTATGAATGCTGTTAGGTCATTTCCCTTTAGCAACCCCTGTGACAAAAGAGCCAGGTCTGCCAGATTTCTAACCCTGTCTTTCTTCAGTGCCTCATCAGCTTCTTTTAAAAGAGAACCGAAAATGGGGTGATTGCCATTCACTGTAAGGGTTACTTCATCAGGCATCTGGGCATAGAAAGCAGTCATTCCACCACCACTCACACCCATATCCTTCATACGACGCATGAACTCAGGACGGGTTGCTACTACAGGGGCACTGTCTGCACTCAATCCTTTCACCTCAGTGGTAACATGTAAATCGGGGATATCAAGCTTGAACAACTCTTTCAATTGTTCTGACTCTTCATTTGTCAATACAGACTCCTGCTTCTCCTGTTTGTCTATCAGGTTATCAACTATATCAGCATCTACCCGTACAAAAGAAACATTCTCCCATTTGCTTTCCATCGTATTAATGAAAGCAGCATCAACAATGGTCTCCATTTTTACAACCAAATAACCACGGTCTTTGCAGGCTGATATATAAGCATCCTGCTGAACCGGATTGGTAGT
>JBJTTC010000208.1:0-5787 GCA_046079965.1 Sediminibacterium sp.
ATAGGATCCTGAAGCTAATTCTTGTAATTCATTGCTTGTTGCAGCAGTTGTCAGTTCTGGATAGTAAAATCCCCGATCTCCGGCCATGCCACAGCAGGAGGCGTGAAATGGTAGCGTATATTCTTTAGAACAAGTTTGCGCAATTTTTCTAAGTCTTTCAGTAAGGGCTAACTTGTGTACACTGCATACAGGGTGGATAGCTATATGATTTTTGGGCTGTGTTATCTTCAATTTTGGCAATAAGTAATCAGCAGCCAGTTCGATAGAATCGATGAAGTGCAGTTGATCATACTTTTGTTGGTTGGCAGCAGAGAGATACGGTCTTGCCTGGCGGATGGATTGGGTGCAGGAAGTTACATCCAAAACAATTGGCACTTTCCCCCCCCTACTCCAGCTCCAGCAATTATTGATGGTCTGATTTATTTTTAATTGATAAGCATCATACAACCCTTTTGATGAAAATAATTGCCCGCAGCAGTTACCCTGGGCCTCGGCAGGAACACACAAACGCAATCCGGTTCTTTGACATAATTGTTGCAATACTTCCACCTGGTGCTCAGGTTCTGATTGGTCACCCCCCATCCAGCGTGTAATACAAGTAGGAAAATATACCAGATCATATTCTTCCGGAACAACTGCACGCAACTTTACTGGTGCACCCATTGAGCGCATGTAGAGCGGAAAGCCGGGAAAAATTCTTTTGATAACACTTGTTAATTTGAATAATGTGGAAGCCCCTGATATACGATTCAACCAATTTCCAAAATTGAGAATTGTCTGAACCGTTCCGGAAAAAAAATAAAAATTGCGAGCAATCCATGTAGATACAACTTTTGCTACAGGTGTTTGTTGCTCATGCCGAAGTCGTTTGATCAAATCACCGGTATTAATGGAGACCGGACAATCCACTGCGCACATTCCATCAACCGCGCACGAATCCATTCCTGAAAACTGATAGGCATGACTGAGTTCCTGGACTGCCTTTCTATCGCCCGATTGTTCTAATCGCTGCAAGGCACGACGAACCTGAATGCGCTGTCTGGGTGTCATGGTAAATTCACGGGAAGGACATCTATTTTCACAGTAACCACATTCAACACATCGATCGACTTCCTCTTCTACAATAGGATTGGTCTTCAAATTATGTAAATGACATTGTGGATCGGAGTTGATCAAAACACCCGGATTTAGCAATGCATCTGGGTCACATAATTTTTTGATGGTACACATCATACCATAAATTTCATCACCCCACTCCTCCCGCACAAAAGGAGCAATTTGACGACCTGTTCCATGCTCTGCCTTCAGGGAACCACCATACTTATGCACGATAATATCAGCAAGCGCGCGGTTAAATGCTTCAAAAACAGCGATGGCAGGAGCATCATTTACAGATTGGGTGATAAGAAAATGCAGGTTGCCTTCTTTGGCATGACCAAACAAAATAGCATTGGAATATCCGAAATCCCTGAATAATTGTTGAAGGTCAATGACTGCTTCCCCCAGCTTTTCCGGAGGAACAGCCACATCTTCCAAAAGTGCAGTCGTACCTTTCGCACGCACAGCTGCAACCGCCGGATAAAGTCCTTTTCGCAGTTTCCACCACTTGGCTTGTTCTACCGGATCATCACTGAATTGAGGTTTATTGAGAAGAGGTAAAGACGCAAGTATTGATGCTGCATTTGCAAACAAGTCTTGCAATGAATTGACATCGGTGGCCTGGTATTCACATAAAATGGCAGTTGCCTGGTCCGGAAGTTCAGCAATGGCCTGAGGACAATCGGGTAAAACTTGAATAGACCGAAGGGCTGCCCGATCCATGAATTCGAGCGCAGCCGCACCTGTGTCAGTTAATGCCGGAATTGCGCGGGCAGCTTCAACAGGGTTCTCAAAATACAGTAAGCCTGTTTTTTTAGCGGGCTTATCGGGTATGGTTTTCAAAACTGCTTCCGCAATAAATCCAAGTGTTCCCTCAGCACCAATCATGAGTCTGCTGAGTATATCCAACGGATGCTCAAAATCAAGCAGCGCATTGATACCATAACCTACCGTATTTTTTATCCTATACTTTTTGCGAATGATATCAACCAGTTCAGTATTGTTGCGTAACTGATGTTGAAGCTGCAGTATTCCATGAAACAGCGCTGGTTCATTTTTTTCAAATTGCTCCCGCTCACCTGCCTGAGATGTATCATACTGATGACCGTTGGGAAGAATCAGTGAAATACTTTGGAGGGTATGATAGGCATTGTGAACAACACCACAGCACATGCCACTACTGTTATTGGAAAGCATACCACCCATCATGGCAGCACTGATCGAAGCCGGGTCCGGACCTATTTTGGTGCCAAATGATTTCAACACATGATTTACATGAGCGCCTATCGCTCCGGGCTGAATTCGCACCAATTGGCCATTGTCGAGTGGCTGTATTTTTTTAAATGAACGACTGATACAAACTAATATTCCATCTGAAACAGATTGACCGCTGAGACTGGTACCTGCAGCTCGAAAAGTCAGAGGAATCTTATGTTGCTGTGAAAAAGCAAATAGTTGTTTGATGTCCTCATCTGATTCCGGAAAAATAACCAGTTGTGGTAGTAAAAAATAAAACCCTGCATCAGCTGCATGTGCATGTCGGTCAATCAAAGAGTCTCTGATCAATCGTTTGTCAATCCATTTGCCAAGTTCGTTTGCGAGTGCAGTCATACGTCAATGAGTATCGGAAAATGAATTATTTTTTTGACAATGCCTGATAGAGTATTTCAACAGGATGATATGCTTTTTGTCCAGTACCATCTTTGATCTGGTGACGACAGCTGGTTCCGGGGGCAGCAGTAATGGTTCCAGCCTGTTGATTCCGAACTGCAGGAAAGAGCACCAATTCTCCAATCTGCATACTCACATCATAGTGTTCCTTTTCATATCCAAAAGATCCTGCCATGCCACAGCAACCGGAAGGAATCACTTTCACTTTATATCCGGTCGGAATAGATAAAATACTTACTGTGTCTGTAAGTTTAGCCAATGCCTTTTGCTGACAATGTCCATGCAACTGTATGGATAAAGTTGAATTGGTGAATTGACTGCTTTGAATGTTACCTTTTTTGAATTCACCAGCCAGGAATTCATCTATGAGATATACATGTTTGGATAGTTCGCTTGCTGCCGGTAAATAAGCGTCATCAGACAAGTCAAGGTATTCATCTCTAAAACTGATGATGGCAGAAGGTTCCAGTCCAATCATAGGTGTAGCATCACTCACAAGTGGTGATAATAATTCTATGTTGCGGTGGATGATCTTTTTAGCTTGCTTCAAAAGTCCTTTCGACAACCAGGTTCTACCACTTTCAACATGTTCCGGGATGATTACCTTGTATCCGAGTGCTTCCAGCAAGAGAATAGCTTGTTGTCCTATGGCTACATCATTGTAATTAGTAAATTCATCACAGAAAAAGTAGACAACCCTACCTGAAGTATTGACTGCTTCCCTCCCCCGCATCCAATTTCTCAACGTTTTTGGTGCTAGTTCAGGAAGGGAACGACGGGTAGCAAAACCGGCCATTTGTTTGATCCATTTTCCAGTTACAGAATTTGTAATTACCCAATTATAAAGAGAAGGCATTATCATAGAAAATTTAGATAATGTGGTAAATCGGGCAATTAATTGTGACCGAAAGGGAACACCATGTATATCGTAAAATTGTTGCGTGAATTCTGCTTTTAGCTTCGTCATATCAACATTGGATGGACATTCAGTCTTGCATGCCTTACAACTTAAACAGAGATCCATCACATCATAAATTTCCTTGTGGTCGAAGCGATTTACTTTTTTTGACCTTGTCAGGTATTCCCTCAAAACATTGGCACGAGCACGTGTGGTATCTTTTTCATTTCTGGTAGCCATATATGAGGGGCACATGGTACCTCCTGAAACAGCAGTTTTTCTGCAATCCCCGGAACCATTGCATTGTTCTGCATGTTGCAATATGTTTTGTCCCTGAAACCGGAAATAAGTTTTGAATGACGGGGTGGTTTGTCCTGCATCATAGCGAAGAAAACTATCCATGGGAGGAGTTTCCACAATCTTACCTGCATTAAAAATATGGTGTGGGTCCCACACATTTTTTAATTCAATGAATCGATGATAGTTTTTCCCACCGACCATTTGCTCTATAAATTCTCCCCGGAGGCGACCATCACCATGTTCGCCACTGAGGGAACCACGATATTGCTGAACAAGGGTTGCAACTTCTGTCGCAATGGTACGAAAAAGTTCATGTCCCTCTTTTGTTTTTAGGTTGATGATGGGACGAAGGTGTAATTCTCCCGAACCCGCATGCGCATAATGAACTGCATGCAGTTGGTGCTTGGTCAATATTGCATTGAAAGATCGGATGTAGGCTGGTAGATCTTCAACTCTAACAGCAGTATCTTCAATAACAGGAACAGCTTTTTCATCACCCGGAAGATTACTCAACAACCCTAATCCCGCTTTGCGCAACGTCCATATTTTTTTTGTGTCGGCACCAAATAAAACGGGAAAGTGATATCCCAGTCCATGTTCCCGCAGGGTTGCTTCTACTTGTTGTGTGATGTTGATTATTTCTTCCCGCGAACCGCGGCAAAACTCAATCACCAAAATAGCACCGGGGTCACCTTGTACAAAAAATCTATTCTGGGTCTGTTCCCTGTTGTCTTTTGTACACTCAAGAATATAATGGTCTATCAGTTCACAGGCACTTGGTTGAAATGCAACTGCCAAAACATTGGCACGCAGGGATTCATCCACTGAATGAAAATGCACGCAGAGTAGTCCGGTTTCAGGTGGAGGCAGTGGTTCCAATGATAGTTTAGCAGAGGTAATGAAAGCGAGTGTGCCTTCAGAACCCGCCAACAACTTACAAAAATTGAATACCGGACCTCCTGCAACAAAGGGATCTGCTGTCATCAATTGATCAAGTGCATACCCGGTATTTCTTCTTTCGATATCCGGATGAGGGAAACCATCTTCAATCTCTTGTCTGGTGGCAGGTGAACTCAACATATGTCGTATATGCCGATAGATTTCTCCTTCTCTTCCGGGCAACTCACATTTTGCATGGAATTGGTCAGTTGTCAAATTTCCAAATACAACCTCGGACCCATCGGATAAGAGAGCAGTAACTTCCAGCAAATGCTCACGGGTACTTTTGTAGCGTATAGAGTTGGAGCCACAGGAATTGTTGCCGATCATTCCGCCAATCATGGCTCTGTTGGCAGTAGATGTTTCCGGTGCAAAAAACAAACCATGCGGTCGAAGCCAATGATTTAGGTCATCGCGAATAACTCCCGGTTCCACCCGAACCCAGCGTTCTTCAACATTCAATTCAAGGATTCGATTGAGGTGACGGGAAATATCCACCACAACACCATTACCAACAACTTGACCGGCCAGTGAAGTACCTCCGGCCCGTGGAATAAGGGTAGTTTTTTGTTTAAGGGCAAATTGAATGAGGGCAAGAAGGTCCAGACGGTTTTCAGGTATGGTTACTGCAGCCGGAACTTCTCTATAGGCAGAGGCATCTGTGGCATAAATGATTTTATTTAGCACATCAGTTAAAATATCTCCTTGAAAATGTTCTTTCAAATCAGTCAATCCCTGCTGCATACACCTATTCTTTACATGAAAAACAAATTTAACACAATTAGGTCAGTAAGATGTTGATTGTCGAAGCAATTTCAAAGCATTCATAGACAATCTGTTCAATCCAAAAGAGTTATCAACACTAAAACAGGAACAGCTAA
>JBJTTC010000209.1:0-3248 GCA_046079965.1 Sediminibacterium sp.
CTTGTGCTGCCACCGGCGATGTCAATGGTGATGGACTCGAAGATATATATGTTGGAGGAAGCAGGAAGACGCCGGGACAATTGTACCTGCAGACAAAAAATGGTTATCAACAAAAAACCACCCCTGATTTTGTCAAGTATCATTTCAGTGATATCAATGCAGCGGTTTTTCTGGATGCAGATAAGGATGGCGACCTTGATCTTTATACAGGTGGGGGTGGAAACTTTGCCACATCAGCTTCTCCGGCATTTCAACACCTTTTATTCTTCAACGACGGTAAAGGAAATTTCCAGTTGAAACCCGGAGCAACTCCCATCAATAATACCAATTGTGCCGTTCTAGTGCCAATGGACTATGACGGGGATGGTGATTTGGATTTGTTTGCAGGAAGCAGAAGTCAGCCACAGGATTATGGAACTTTGCCCGCTTCTTTTCTATTGCAAAATGATGGCAAAGGAAACTTTACAGATGTAACTGCATCCCAGGCACCTGCTTTTCTTCAATTGGGAATGATTACCTCCGCTACATGGCTTCCTTTACAAAAGGGGGCTAGTTCTGTGTTAACAGTTGTAGGAGAATGGATGGCACCCCGCTCATTTCAATATGCTAATAGAAAATGGAACGAAATTGATAACGGACTTTCTGCCTACAAAGGATGGTGGCAAACAATCACTGCCGGAGACATAGATAAAGACGGGGATATAGATTTCATCATCGGAAATTTAGGCGAGAATTTTTATCTCAGACCCACCACAACGCAACCTGTCCGTTTGTGGTTGAAAGATTTTGATAACAATGGTATTCCGGATAAAATTATTTCTCAAAGCATCGGTGGGAAAGACATGCCCGTGTTTACGAAACGGGAAATCACCGATCAGTTACCCGGCCTGAAGAAAGAAAATCTTATACATGCTGAATTCGCCAAGAAGTCTGTACAGGATTTGTTTGGTAAAAATATGGATGGTGCTGTGTTGCAGGAAGTCAATTGTAGCTACTCTGTTGTAGCACTCAACGATGGCAAAGGGCATTTCACAGTTCAACCTTTACCGCTTAACGTTCAACTTACGTCATTGAATGCTATTCAAATGAAAGACATCAATCAGGACGGATATCCGGATTTGATAACTGCGGGTAATTTTTTTGATATATTACCCCAATTTTGCAGATTGGATGCGGGATACGGACAAGTTTTGATTAATAATAAAAAGGGCGGGTTCTCGACATTAACTCCGCAAGAAACCGGACTCCGGATTCGGGGCGCTGTACGAAATATCGTAACAACAAAACAAGGGAACAAAGACATATTCCTCTTTCTCATCAACAATGACCGACCGGTGGCTTATGTGCTGGGAGCGAGCAAATAATCATCCATGGATGTAAGAACCATTTCAGGCAGGTTAGTTACAATGATTATTATTTTCCTAATTGGAATATATACCCCTTCGTGCAGAAAACAGAACTCATCCAATCACTCGCTGTTCACTGTTCTTGATAGCAGCCAGACAGGTATCACCTTCGCTAACCGATTACAGCCAACACCTGCCTTCAATCTCTTCTCTTACATGTATTATTACAATGGAGCGGGTGTGGGAGTGGGGGACTTTAATAACGACGGTTTACCAGATCTTTTTTTCGCAGCCAGTCAGCATCCCAATGCCCTTTACCTAAATAAGGGACAAATGAAATTTGAAGAAGTGTCTTCGGTTGCAGGGATACCTCGTGATAGCAGTTGGAGCACCGGCGTCTCACTCATCGATATCAACCGGGATGGATTACTGGATATTTATGTATGTAAAGTAGGTAATTACAAAATACTCAAGGGAAAAAACCAATTGTTGGTGTGCGATAGCATTGATGTGAAAGGAATTCCACATTATACCGAGCGGGCTGCTGATTACGGCCTCGATTTTTCAGGATTCAGCACACACGCGGCATTTCTCGATTATGATGGCGATGGAGATCTGGATATGTTTCTGCTGAATCATTCCGTAAACCACGATGGAAATTACGCTCCCAGAGAGGTATTTGATAACACTTTTGATTCGCTCGCCGGTCAACGCCTTTACCGCAATGATACCCGGAAAGAAAAAGATGGATCTGTTTCAGGGAAATTCACCAATGTTACACGTGAAGCCGGAATCAAGGGAACCAGAATCGGTTACGGACTGGGTGTCGCGGTCTCTGACATCAACATGGATGGGTGGCCCGATATTTACGTGGGCAACGATTTTCATGAAAATGATTATCTGTACATCAATCAGAAAAACGGAAGTTTCCGGGATGAAAATATTCAGCGTCTTGCTCATACCAGCCAGTTTAGTATGGGCGTAGATGTGGCTGATATCAACAACGATGCTCATCCGGATGTGATTTCTATGGACATGTTACCCTATGACCCCTATATGCTGCGGCGTTCCCTGGCTGAGGATGATTATACCATCTTTGAACAAAAAATATTTTATGGTTACATGTATCAATATGCCCGCAACAATCTTCAAATAAACAGGGGCAATGGTAGTTTTAGTGAAATTGGCCAATATGCAGGAATCCAGGCGACAGACTGGAGTTGGGCAGCTCTGTGGATGGATTTTGATAATGATGGCAATAAAGACCTTTTTGTGTCCAATGGGATTCCCAAAAGAATGAATGATATTGACTATATCAACTTTGTTTCGGGAGAAGACATTCAACAAAAGTTACGATCTAACACCATCCGGGATAAGGATCTGTCGCTCACTAAAAAATTTCCGGAAATCAAGATTCCTAATCAGTTTTTCCGGAACACAGGAAATCTTCATTTTGATAATTATACTGATAGTATCAAAAATAATCTTCCCACCTTTTCTAATGGAGCTGCTTATGCTGATCTTGATTTAGATGGTGATCTGGATATTGTGGTAAATAACATTGATGATCCGGGATTGATATACAGCAATAATACCAATACCCCGAAAAGTACAAAACCCTCTGCCAATATCACCCTGCAGGGAAGTGAGTTAAATCCGCTCGCCATTGGAGCAAGGATTTTATTTTATAGTCAACATCAGGTTGCCAACTATGAATACCAGCCCGTACACGGTTTTCAGTCCAGCATGCTAGTTCCGATACACATTGGTCTTGGTAACAAGAAGATCGATTCGGCAATTCTTATTTGGCCTGACAATCGCTACCAGTTCATTGATGTACATACTAATCGTAGAGATACCTTTAGATACAATCCCGGTTTGCCCGTATTTAACTTCGATAGG
>JBJTTC010000210.1:0-3484 GCA_046079965.1 Sediminibacterium sp.
ATATTCTTTGTGTGTTCCTATCCATTTTATAAACAAATGAACATTTGACCAACCAAATTGATGCTTGCCTATCACCCTGAAATGGTTCCCACCTATATAAAAAACAACCCTATTGCTGCCCCTTCTCAACAAATCAGCCGAGGCAAAGGTCTGCTGAATGTCGGCTGTGCTTTCCAGTCAGCATACCGAATCATTGTTAACCAAATTCGAAATGAGCTCCTGCTTTGCTCATTTGCTTTGATATACCCATCAATCGATTTTCGTTTAATCAGCCGAGCCCTCATCTCACTAATTGTAAATGTACTAAATCTTCACTAAATGTGAAGTTTTAACAATGCAATCAATTCATCTACAATACTCGTGATTAATTACGACTCGACTTTAGGTATAAATACTGTAAATACCGCCTGATTTATATCGTTTTCTGAAACGTTGAAGACGGACTAACTAATATCAAAATAATTGAGGAAAATTTCAGACGGCCGCCTTAATTTCAGTCTTAGCATAAAACTTTTAATGATTATCGGCGGTAAGAAAATCTATGACGGGTAAAAAATTGCCCCGGCAAACACTTTTATGTTACCCGGGGTAATTGTTTTACCATTTCCGCAACATCCAATCAAGCGAATATTTGCCGGGACCCGTGAACATCAAAGTCAGGTACATCAGCAGGTAAACCAATGCCGACTCTTTGTCATCTAAAGGATCCCCGCTGTGAACAATGAACACAATTACAGCCATGCAAATAATAAGGGGTATCAGCGCAAAGCGGGTGAATAAGCCAATGACCACAAAAACGGTACAAAATAATTCAGCAAAAACTGTCAGCCCTTTAGAAACAACCGGTCCTACATGAAAGGGATCAGGCCAATCGGATGCGCCATCATAAAAATCAGTGATCTTCCCCAAGCCATGCAACAGCATAAAAGCACAAGCGAGTCGTAATAAAAGAAGACCCCAATCCATTGACCAGGATTGAGAGGAGGAAAGATTGCGAAAAGTGTTGCTGAAGAAAGAAGAGTTGGACATTTGTATAAATTTTCGACCAATTTACTTTCCATCTATAAAAGAGCCATATCAATTATGAGTTATTCATGTAATTCAACATTACTTTAACGATTTCAATTTACTTACCCGTTAAAATCCCAATCAAATAAAAAAACCATGAAAGGAATTTCTCCAATCATGGCTCTGCTTACATTAAAATTCTAACAGAAAATTACTTAGGTAATACTACCGTGTCAATCACGTGTACCAACCCGTTTTCTGCCTTCAAATCAGTAGCTACTACAGTAGATACACCACCATTTTCATCAGTCAGAATTACTTTTCCGTCTTTTATTGAAGCTGTTAATGTGCCACCGCTAACAGTTTTTACTGCTGCCTTTCCGCCGCCATCAGTAATTGCTTTTACAACCGCGGCTGCATTGAGATTGCCTGCAACTACGTGGTAAGTCAAGACCTTGGTTAAGGTAGATTTGTTCTCGGGCTTCAAAAGGGTTTCAACAGTTCCTGCTGGAAGCTTCGCAAACGCTTCATTTACCGGTGCGAATACCGTAAACGGCCCTGCTGACTGTAGTGTTTCTACCAGTCCGGCAGCTTTCACTGCAGCTACTAAGGTTGAATGGTCTTTAGACCCTACTGCGATGTCTACCACTGTCTTTTGTGCAGTTGCAGATGTGAATACGCCAGCAATGGCAATTACGGCCATTGCGAAGAATTTCATTTTCATAATTTAATTTGTTTGTTTTTTCAATAACGAGCCAACTCCAATTAAGTTCGGTGTGTAGATTAATTTAACTGAATCTTCATCTAACCCCCTCTAATAAACATTAATTTTCAAGTCAGTTCCTTCTACCCCACTTGTCATTCATTTGAAAGCATTGTTTCCGGTATTCATCATCTATCGCAATCTTAATTGCTTCCATCAACGCGCTGAAGGATTTCATTTAACTAATATGCTTTTGATTCTCAAGAAAGAACCACCAGCCTAATCCAAAATAGTCGTAATAAAATACTTTATATGCTCTGACCCTTGATAATCTGATATTTGCACCTCCTCCTCCCCCTTTTTTTGTACCTTCCAATTCTAATTCCTTCATCATGTCATTTACCACTTCCGGCATCCTAAAAATCGGATTGCCCATTGCCACCGTTATTAGTCTAATCATCGCTGCTCCTTCCTCCAACACATCACTCTATATCACACCTGGAGCCGGCACCCTATCAGACACCACCAAAAAAGATTCCATCCAATACACCCGCTTCAAGGGGCTGCCTCTCAAACCGGAGCGTAAGATTAGCTTCTCCACAACCGAGGGTACTTGGATGAGCATAGATGTAAGTCCCGATGGCAAAAAAATCGCCTTCGACCTGATGGGCGATATCTATACCCTGCCCATTGATGGGGGTGATGCCACACCCGTTACCAAGGGTCTTGCCTTTGAGTCTCACCCTCGCTTCAGTCCCGACGGCAAAAAAATATTGTTCACCTCCGACCGCAGCGGAAGCGACAACATCTGGTACATCGACACGGAAAAGAAAGACACCTTCCAGTTGACCAAAGACCGCACCGATGATTTTCCCTCTGCCATATGGACCAGCGATGGCAACTACATCATCGCCTCCAAAGGTCGACGCATTCACAAGCTATGGATGTACCATAAAAACGGCGGCAGCGGCATTCAACTGAATGACCAGCCGGCAGGTGTTAAAACCATTGACCCCTTCCTGAGTGCCGATGGCAAAACCATCTACTTCTCTCAACGCAGTGGTGCCTGGAACTATAATGCCCTCCTTCCACAATACCAGATCGGAACGTATGATCGCGAAAAAGGTAAACTCACTCCCATCACCACCCGCTATGGTTCTGCCTTTACACCAACACTGAGTAAAGACGGGCAGTGGCTGGCGTATGGCTCTCGCCATGAAGATAAAACCGGACTCATCCTGCGCAACCTGTCCTCTGGTGAAGAGCGTTGGCTGGCGTATCCTGTGCAGCGTGACGAACAGGAAAGCATCGCTCCGCTCGGCGTGTTGCCTGGCATGAACTTTACGCCGGATAGCAAGTTCCTCATTGCTTCTTATGGAGGAAAAATCTGGAAGCTATCTGTTCAGGAAGGCACTGCACCGCAAGAAATTCCCTTCCGCGTGAACGTTGAATTGGAAATGGGGCCACGCCTGTATTTTAATTATCCTATTCAGGATACGAGTCATCAACTGGCAACTCAAATCCGCGATGCCGTTCCTAGTCCTGACGGAAAAAAACTGGCTTTCACTGTATTGAATCGTTTGTATGTAATGGACTGGCCCAATGGAGCGCCTCAGCGTGTGAGTCAGCACAATTTCACGGAAGCCATGCCCGCCTGGAGTCCCAATGGTAATCAGCTTGCCTTCGTCAGCTGGGATGAAAAAGAAGGAGGCCATTTGTTTGTTGCCGCCGTTGGCGGAAAAAATGAAGTTCGTCAACTGACCACTGAGTCTG
>JBJTTC010000211.1:0-3726 GCA_046079965.1 Sediminibacterium sp.
CATCTCGGGATAATTTCTTTCCGAAAAATCTATACACTTGCTGACAAAATCCGCTGCAGTCGATTCCATAAACTGATTTTCCTCCCCAGGCATAAGGAGTTTGATGATACCAACTAATATGAGCCATTATATTTTGAGGAATAAATGGTAAAGTACCTGCTTCATGAATGGTGCCATTAAAAATAAAACCCGGAAAATGTCTGTGTAATAAATTCCCCACCGGAGCACCCAACGGTACCTGCAGGGGCCAACCATTCCAGGAAGCAGGACTGATAAATCCTGCTGATAATTGTTCAGTATGACTAATAGCTTCATCTGCCTCAATCGATACTAATTGACTTTTCTGGCACCAGCCGGTATAGTTGTCATACCTATTTTGAATGAATACGAAATCTCCTGAGGTATCCTGACAAGTTACCATCTCACCCAACAGGAGTTGAGAAACCATTTCACTTCTATGAGCAGGTTCCTTGCGAAGCGGAGCGACAGCAACGGCGCAAATGCGTTGTTCCATGCTGATATTTAGCAGAAAGTTATGGATTTTAAGTTTCTCTTCATCTTATCTTTAGTAAAACCCTCCGGGTGAACAGAAAAGAACACCAAACATATAGTGATGAGATCCTGCTCGAAAAATATTATGAGCAGTATGATAACTATTGGTTGGGTATCCTCCTTCCCCGCTACACTTTGTTATTGCTCGGAGTGAGTATGAAATACCTGAAGGATCCGGAAACAGCCAGAGACATGGTACAGCAGGTTTTTATGAAGTGTATGACAGAATTGCCTCGCCACCGGGTAGATTTTTTCAAAGCATGGATTTACCAGGTTACCCGCAATGATTGTTTGATGTACCTGCGTAAGAAAAAAATCAAGGTTACTGAATTGGCAGATCAAATACCGGATGATTGGGAGTCGGCCTCACCGTTGCTGGAAGAAGAAAGACAATGGCGTGCATTGGAAACAGCCATCCATTCGCTGAATCAGGAACAAAAAACATGTATTCAGCAGTTCTATTTACAAAAGAAAAGTTACCTTGAAATAACCAAAAAAACGGGTTATTCCCTGATGCAGGTAAAAAGTTATATCCAAAACGGAAAAAGAAATCTTAAGATTGAATTAGAAAACAAAATAACTAGGAGCAATGACTGAGGTGAAAAAATCGGTCGCTTCCGAAGAAGCTGCCACGAATGAACTATTAGAACGGCTGCTCTCGGGCAATGCCAGTGAAACTGATCATGCAACCTGGGAAAAACTTTCTGCCGACTCACCCCTTCTTCAAGATGCATTAGAGGGTTTACGAGGAATTCAGGATCCTTCTTTGTTAGCATCTCTTCAGCTTCAAATCAATTCCCGGCTTCAGCGGAGTACTTCTAAAAAAAGAAGGAATAAATTACAGCGCATTGGTTCAGACCCCGTAATCATTACAATTACTGTTGTGCTATTGCTATTAGCTGCTATCAGTGTTTATCTACTCATTAGCAAAGGTCAAAATTCCGGATAATCATACCCTGGTTAGTCTCTCAATTAGTTTCCCATGTCCGGGATATAGTTGCATCAATTCCTTTCTATCTGCCAACTCAAAATCAGCAAAATCAAAACCGGGAGAAACGGTACATCCTACCAAAGCATACCCTGTCTTAGTTCCTACTTCGGATGCAAACCAATAGCCTGCAGGCACTACATATTGAAAAATCTGACCTTCTCCTCCCCTATTTCCCAGTTGTATGCAGGAATAGATACCATCAGGTGAAATTCGATGAACTAACAGGGGCTGTCCACTATAAAAATGCCAACATTCATCACTTTTTATTCGGTGGAATGCAGAAAAATTGCCTGCTGTGATTAGAAAAATAATAGCAGTGCTGAGTGAACGTCGTGAATCAGCATTTTCTTTTTCCCAGGGGGTGGAAAGTTTCAAATCAGATCGATAGGTCTCCCGGAAAAAGCCACCCTCAGGATGAGGTTGCAATTGCAATTCCTTAACCAGCTGAATAATTTCATTTTCCATGCCTGTAAAATAATAGGTTTATGTGTGGAAACAAAAACAAAGTATCTTAGAATATAATTTGAACAAATGAAATCAATATTTGTGACCTCAATTTTTGTAGTGATAGCTCTTTTTTCCTGCTCAGTGAATAAAAATGTCACAACACAAGATGGAGGTATTCAAACGGGTGCCGAACAAATCAAACGATATCTTCCTTATCTCAAAGGCAAACGGGTGGCGATGATGGCTAATCAGACTACCATTGTGGGACCTACCCATCTTGTAGACACTTTGAGAAAGCTCGGCATCAACATCGTAAAAGTTTTTGGTCCTGAACACGGTTTCCGTGGCAATGCAAGTGCCGGTGCTAAAGTCGCTGATGAAATTGATTCCGCCACCGGCATCCCGCTTATCTCACTATACGGTGGTAAATCTAAACCTTCTGCAGAAGACTTAGCTGATGTAGATATCATGATCTATGATTTACAGGATGTAGGTTGCAGGTTCTATACCAATATCAATGCCCTCGCAAAAATGATGGAGGCATGTGCAGATAACAAAAAGGAATTACTGATTTTGGACAGACCCAATCCCAATGGCTATTTTATAGACGGGCCTATTTTAGATATGCAATTCAAATCAGGTATCGGCCAATTTCCCATACCCATTACGCATGGCCTTACCATTGGTGAATTTGCCGCTATGCTCAATGGTGAAGGATGGCTGGCTAAAGGAGTCGTTTGTCCTATCAAAGTAATTCCTGTCGCCAATTACAGACATTCCATGCCTTATACCTTACCTGTGCGACCTTCCCCCAACTTAAATACTCAGCAGTCCATCATTTTATATCCATCTCTCTGCTTGTTCGAGGGCACCATTCTTAGCCAGGGAAGAGGCACTTATTTCCCATTTACAGTTTTGGGTAGTCCGAAATTGGCCGGACAATACAGTTTTTCATTTACTCCCAAAGGGATACCTGGTATGGCTGAAACGCCCTTGCACATGAATGAAACCTGCTACGGACTTGATTTAAGAACCATTGATCCTGCAGAAATTTTCAAGGCGGGAAAAATCAATCTACAGTGGATGATGGAATTATACAAGGCCTATCCTGAGAAAGAAAAATTCTTTGACTTCAAGCAAAGCAAGCAAATGGGGAATATTGATAAACTGGCTGGCGTTGCTGAATTCAAGGAACAAATTAGACAAGGAATCTCGGAAGATTCTATCCGACGTACCTGGGAGCCGGGAATTCAGGCATTCAAAGTGAAGAGAGCTAAGTACCTGATCTATCCGGATTAATGGGTTATGGGCTTACTTACATCTCTCAGCAGGTATAGAATAGATCGAAAATCATAGTCACTATTTTCTGAGAGAGCCATTTCACAGGTTTTTCCGGAAGAATAACACCCGTCATAGGATCCTGAAGCTAATTCTTGTAATTCATTGCGTGTTGCAGCCGTCGTTAGTTCGGGATAGTAAAATCCGCGATCTCCGGCCATGCCACAACAGGAGGCATGAAATGGTAGCGTATATTGCTTAGAACATGTTTGCGCAATTTTTCTAAGTCTTTCATTAAGGGCTAACTTATGTACACTGCATACCGGATGGATAGCTATATGATTTTTGGGCTGTGTTATCTTTAATTTTGGTAACAAGAAATCAGCAGCCAGTTCGATAGAATCTATGAAGTGCAGTTGATCATACTTTTGTTGGTTGGCAGGAGAGAGATACGGTCT
>JBJTTC010000212.1:0-6810 GCA_046079965.1 Sediminibacterium sp.
TCTTCAGG
The DNA here is from genome assembly GCA_046079965.1 of Sediminibacterium sp. Classification (GTDB taxonomy): domain Bacteria; phylum Bacteroidota; class Bacteroidia; order Chitinophagales; family Chitinophagaceae; genus Sediminibacterium. The sequence continues at coordinate 9 of JBJTTC010000212.1, forward strand.
TGCACCAAAGCGGAGACTATTAAGGGAAGCAATGGGACGGGCACCCATGGTAAAGATATCGCGCTGTATCCCTCCTACTCCTGTTGCTGCACCCTGAAAAGGCTCAATTGCTGAAGGGTGATTGTGACTTTCAATTTTAAATACCACCCCATAGCCATTTCCGATGTCCATAAGACCGGCATTTTCTTCACCGGCAGCTACCAGCATTCTACCTCCGCTTCGCGGAAGCGTTTTCAACCAACGGATGGAATTTTTATAACTGCAATGCTCACTCCACATGCCACTGAAGGCACAGAGCTCGGTAAAATTGGGGGTTCTGTTGAGTTTCTCACAGATACTGTTGAATTCCTCTTCTGTGAGTCTTAATTCAGCAGCAGTTTGAGCGGTGATTTCCATGATGCGAGCAAAGGTAATGGTTGCAGGTGAATAGTCTTTTTACAGATACCAACAGGCTGTTATCAACCTTGAAGTTGATCTTTCATTGTTTTTAAAAAAGGAAAGATAACCTGTGTTCTCTTGAAAAATTTAATTGAGCTAAAGAAGGTATCAAAAAGAGGAATAAACATATTATATTATTTTTTATATATTGTTTTTCCACACTTTTTCTGATTTTTTCTCCCAAAGAGAAAGAAAACAAAAGTAATTAGTCAAAAAAGTTGAATTTTGTGGCTTAATCTAAAACAAATAATATGTCACTCCGCTTCAATGCCATTGAGACGATTTCATCCGACCAGGGAGCTCCGGTGGTAACACCCAATGTTAAGATCACGGGTATTTTCAATGAAAATGTGTTTACACTCAAAACGGCCCGTCAATATTTAAGTGATGAAGGATATAAGTCCTTATTAACAAGTGTAAAAGGAGGAAAAAAAATTGATCGCAATGTAGCCAACCAGATTGCAAATGGATTAAGGGCATGGGCAGAGAGTAAGGGTGTTACCCATTATACTCACTGGTTTCAACCCCTTACGGGAACCACTGCTGAGAAGCATGATTCTTTTTTTACCTTAAAAGGTGATGGAACACCCATAGAAGAGTTTGATGGAGCGGCACTTATTCAGCAGGAACCAGATGCTTCCTCCTTCCCCAGTGGAGGATTGAGGGCAACATTCGAAGCCCGGGGTTATACTGCCTGGGATCCTTCCTCCCCTGCTTTCATCATCGAAATTGGTCATGGCAAGACGCTGTGTATTCCCACAATCTTCATCAGTTATACAGGGGCATCCCTTGACTACAAAGCACCATTGCTGAAGGCCCTGGAATCACTCAATAAAGCAGCTGTTGAAGTTTGTAACTATTTTGATAAAAACGTAACCAAGGTAACAGCTACTTTAGGATGGGAACAGGAATACTTCGTAATTGACGAACGTTTGGCACATGCACGACCGGACATTGTTCAGTGCGGAAGGACAGTTTTTGGTGCTTCACCTGCGAAGGGACAGCAATTGGAAGATCATTATTTTGGTTCCATCCCTGAGCGGGTTTATGCTTTTATGCGTGATTTTGAGCAAGAGGCCTATAAGTTGGGCATTCCGCTGAGAACACGCCACAATGAAGTAGCACCTTCACAGTTTGAGTGTGCCCCCATATTCGAAGAAGTGAACATCGCTGTTGACCACAATACCTTGTTGATGGACCTCATGAATCGGGTAGCCCGGCGCCACCAGTTAGTAGTTTTGCTGCACGAAAAACCTTTTGCCAACATCAATGGCAGCGGGAAGCACAACAACTGGAGCATGGCAACAGATACCGGTGTAAATCTCCTTGCACCGGGTAAGACTCCTAAAACCAACCTGATGTTTCTTACATTCTTTGTGAACATCATCAAAGCGGTTCATGATCATGCCGATATCCTTCGCGCCTCCATCGCCTCTGAACCAAATGATCATCGCCTGGGGGCCAATGAGGCTCCTCCTGCTATTATTTCTGTGTTTGTTGGTCAATACCTGGCAAAAGTTTTATCTGACATTGAATCTAGAGTAAATACCAAATTTGATGAGCAGGATGAAGCCATTTTGAAACTCGATTTGCACCGGAGTATTCCGGAATTGATGCTTGACAATACCGACAGGAACAGAACCTCGCCATTTGCTTTCACCGGCAACAAATTTGAATTCAGAGCCGTTGGTTCTTCAGCCAACTGTGCCATTTCAATGACGGTATTGAACACCATAATGGCAGATACCCTTCGTCAATTCAAGCAAGAAGTTGATGCACTGATTGAGAAGGGTGATAAGAAGGAGATTGCCATCATGCACATCATCCAGCGCTATATAGTTGAAAGTAAAAAAGTGTTGTTTGAAGGAGATGGTTACAGCCAGGACTGGCATGATGAAGCAGCCCGACGCGGTCTTCCCAATGTAAAGACCACACCATTGGCATTGGATGCGATGGTCACTGAAAAAGCAAAGCACCTGTTCGAATCGAATGGTGTTTACAGCCATGTTGAATTAGAGGCACGCCATGAAATAGAATTGGAAAAATATACGAAGAAAGTGCAGATAGAATCACGTATCATGGGTGATCTGGCAATCAATCATATTCTCCCCGCAGCCATCCGTTACCAAAACGAACTATTGGCCAATGTGAATGGTTTAAAAGCTGCGGGATTGGGAAGTGAGGCATATCAAAGTCAGTTGGATATTCTCACCGCTGTTAGCAAGCATATTCAGGTGATTCATCAGCAAGTTGATCAAATGGTAGAGGCCCGTAAGAAAGCCAATGCCATTGAAAATGCCCGTGATAAAGCAATTGCCTATGACAAAGACATCAAAGCAGTTTACTTCGACGAAATCCGTTACCATGTAGATAAATTGGAGCACCTCGTTGATGATGATCTTTGGACATTGCCTAAATACCGTGAAATGCTTTTCATCAGATAAATACATTCCCTTCAAATTCTATAACCCCGTCCATTTACGTCGGGGTTTTTTGTACTCAGCCGACTACCCGGCACAGTTGACCGAAATTCTTTGCAATAGCTATGAAAAAAAAGTAAATTACTTCTCTTAAAACAAATTGTATGAAAAAATGGATGTTACTGGCTGTGTTGTTCGTTGCATCTGCTGGAACTACATTGTATGCCCAACCGCCCGGGGGCGGTCAGATGTCGCCTGAACAGCGCAATGCTATGATGAAAGATAGATTCAAAGCCATGGGTTGTGATGATGTACAGGCAGATTCACTTATTGCCATTTCCAATGACATGCGTCCTAAACAAATGGCACTGCGTGATCTCGATCCGGAGGCGCGCATGGCGAAAATGAAAGAGATAACCGATGAGCGCAACAAGAGAATTGAAAAAGCGCTTCCTGCCGAACTGGCGAAAAAGGTTATCGAAGCCCTGTCACAACAACGCATGGGTGGTCGCGGCGGTGGAGGCGGTGGAAATCAGTAATCCACCTTAATTTAACCACACAAAAAAACCTCTTTAATTGAAAGAGGTTTTTTTTGTACCGTTTGTTACCTGTTACTTAGCCATTGTAAAATTTTCCAGGAACTTAGTTGTGAAATTTCCTTTGCGGAAGTCTTCATTTTGCATCAGTTGCAGGTGGAAGGGTATAGTTGTTTTTACACCTTCAATAACATATTCACTCAGCGCCCTGTACATGGTATCAATGGCTTCTTGCCGACTCTGTGCAACGGTAATCAATTTACCAATCATTGAATCATAGTAGGGAGGAATTATATAACCTGCATAAACGTGACTATCTACCCGAACGCCATGACCACCGGGTGTATGTAAAACGGTTATTTTTCCGGGAGAAGGACGAAAATCATTGTAGGGATCCTCTGCATTGATTCGACATTCGATTGCATGAAGCTGAGGTTCGTAGTTTTTTCCGGAAATTCTATCCCCACCCGCAATTTTTATTTGCTCTTTAATCAGGTCATAATTCACAACCTCTTCAGTTACACAATGTTCCACCTGAATTCGGGTATTCATCTCCATAAAATAGAAATTCCGGTGCTTGTCCACCAGAAACTCTATCGTTCCTACGCTTTCATAATTGATAGCAGAAGCAGCTTTAATTGCAGCTTCTCCCATCTTTTGTCTTAACTCAGGTGTCATGAAGGGGGATGGGGATTCCTCCACCAATTTCTGATGGCGCCGCTGAATCGAACAATCCCTTTCGCTCAAGTGACAAACATTACCATACTGATCGCCGGCAATTTGTATCTCTATATGTCGTGGCTCCTCTACAAATTTCTCCATATAGATGCCATCATTCTTGAAGGCAGCTGCAGCCTCTGTCTTGGCAGTGGTGTAAGCTCTTTCCAGATCTTCCTCCTTCCAAACAACCCGCATCCCTTTACCACCGCCACCTGCAGTTGCTTTTAAAATAACAGGGTATCCAATTTCTTTTGCCATGCGTGCAGCCGCTTCCAGATTTTCCAGCAGACCTTTTCCACCGGGAACAACAGGAACCCCGGCAGCAATCATTGTCTCTTTTGCAGTGATCTTATCTCCCATCTTGCTGATCATCTCGGGTGTTGGTCCGATAAACTTAATTCCATGATCTGCACAGATTTGAGAAAACCGGGCATTCTCAGCCAAAAATCCATAACCAGGGTGAACAGCATCGGCATTGGTGATTTCAGCCGCAGCCATGATGTGAGGGATATTGAGGTAAGAATCAACACTGGCAGGTTTTCCAATACAAACTGCTTCATCTGCGAACTTAACATGCAGACTGTCCTTATCAGCCGTAGAATAAACAGCTACGGTTTTTATACCCATTTCTCTGCAGGTTCTGATAACACGCAGTGCAATCTCTCCGCGGTTGGCTATTAATATTTTTTTAAACATGCTGAAAAAAATTTTTGGACACTACCTCTGGTAGTTAATCCTTCCGGTGAACAGAAATTATGTTTGACTACTTGGGATCAACCAGGAAGAGTGGCTGATCAAATTCAACCGGACTTGCATCTTCCACCAAAACTTTTACAATAGTTCCACTCACTTCACTTTCAATCTCATTGAAGAGTTTCATCGCTTCAATGATGCAAAGTACCTTTCCGGGAGCTATTGATTGTCCTACATCGGCCAAAACCGGTTTGTCGGGAGAAGACCTGCGATAAAAAGTTCCGATCATTGGACTTTTAATAGTGATTAACTTATCCTGAGCTGGGGCTGGAGCAGATGCCGCTGCCGCAGGAGCGGCGGGTGCGGGAGCCGGGGGCGGGGGTGCCGTATGATACACCTGGTGTACCGGTGCAGCGGCCTGAGCTATAACCTGTTCTTCTTTTTGCTTGATGGTTACCTTACCATCTTTGTCTTCTATACTGATTTCACCAATGTTACTCTTGTTGATGATCTTGATTAATTCGTGGATTTGTTTCAGGTCCATAAAAAGCTTTTTTTGGGGAAGAACCCCGGTTAATCAATGGCAATACAAGGGTATTTCAACCCCTTTTTTCATTCAAAAAGGCTTTTTACAGGAAGGATGGATTTTAGCGAAATGAGGGCAAAAATAGGGTATTTCGGGCCAAAAATGCCCAAAAATCCCTCAAAAATGAATAAAAATTGGAGAAAATAGCAGGAGACCTAAAGCCTAAAAATTACTCTTTTCCTTCTTTCACCCGCTCTACATAGCTTCCTTCTTTGGTATTTACGCGGATCAGTTCACCTTCCTCAACGAATAGGGGTACCATCACAGTGGCACCGGTTTCTACCGTTGCTGCCTTAAGGGCGCGGGTAGCGGTATCTCCTCTTAAACCCGGCTCACAGTAGGTTATTTTAAGAACGATTTTCTCCGGAAGCTCTGCGCCAATGGGCTGTTCAGTTTCAGTGTTGATATAAACAAATACCTCTGAACCATCTTTCAAAAACTGAGGCGCATCAATCATTTCTTCAGCAAGTGCGATTTGTTCAAAAGTTTCATTGTTCATCAGGTTGAAACCACTATCATCTTTGTAAAGGAACTGGTAAGCTTTTTTTTCAACCCTGACTGGGAATATATTTTCACCGCTGTTCCATGTTTTCTCAATCGTTCGGTTGTTGTCAACACCCTTGAGCTTAGCCCATACCTTCGCTGCCGCCCGGGCAGTTTTGTTTTCACCAAACTCTACTACAGAATACAAACTGCCATCCAGTTTAAGAATCATGCCACGGCTTATGTCGGAAGTGGTTGCCATAATGAATATTTTAATAAAGTGCCGCAAAAGTAGGCAAAGGCACTGAAAAATGAATTTTTTTCAGGCGGGAATATCACAGGCAAATGATTTGTACGTATAAAAAAAATTGCCCTTTTCTTACGCCACTTCAACAAATTAGGCCTTTAAGGCTGCATTATATATCTAATCTGTATCATTCTAAATAGAAAATCCAAATCCTATGAAAAAGTATTTAATTCACTTCTTGCTCCTGTTGGGGTTAGGCATACAGACCAACCTCCTGGCGGGTACTTTTATTATTAAAGGAACTGTTACCGATGAGAACCGGCGTCCCTTAGCGGGAAAAGTGCTGTTAATATCAGCCGAATCCGGTGACCCGGGTTGTAATGTTCAAAAAAGGGTTCAAACCAATGCCAACGGATACTATATAGATTCCGTTAGTTGCGGTGGAGACATCCGGTTCATCAATGTGCAAACCACCGACTGCAATGGTCGATTGTTTGTGCATAGAATGGTGCCCGGCAGTACGCGTGTGATTGAAAGCAATTTTGTGCTTTGTGGCACTCCGGTTACCATCGCATGTAATGCCGCCTTCACTGTTGTACCGGCAATTTCATCTCCTACTCTGTTCCAGTATGGCTTCTTAAGTGGCGACAGCAAAGCGGCTCCTGGTGATAGTATCGTT
>JBJTTC010000213.1:0-9096 GCA_046079965.1 Sediminibacterium sp.
TGCAAATTTATTAAAAACTATTACGAGAAAACCAGCGAAAAAAGCAGGATAAATCAATTCCTCGCTCTGGTAGCATTTTCAGCTGCAAGTCTCCAATCGTCGAGACCGGTACAACCGGCATATTCCCGGTCGATGAGCACATAATAGGTAGGAATATGCTCTTTGAACCATTTTTCAAGTACAGTATTTCTTTTTTCTTCCAACGCACGCTGTGCCACGCGGTTGTAGTCATCACGAAGGTTTTCGCGGTGGGGCTGGGTTCTGTTTTTGAGCAATATCAAACGAACGGCTTTTCTTCCTCTCTCGTCAGTATATACCTGTGGCTTGGAATAATCGCCCGGTTTCATGGCGCTGATGGGCTTGATGAGATCTTTATCGAGCTGGTCAATGTTCACGAAAGTTGAACCGTCGCGGTTGCTCGCAGCAGATCCGGCATTGAATTTACTGTTTTCATCATCACTGTATTTACTTACGGCCTCACCAAAACTAATTTGCTTGTCTACCAGTTTCTGACGAACGGAGTCTAATTTTACAATCGCTTCCTTTACTTCATCATCTGTAACGGGAGGTATGCGAAGTATGTGGCGAACGATGGCTTCATCGCCAGAGCGGCTGATCATCTGAATGATGTGCAAGCCAAATTTGGATTTAACTACCGGTGATACCTGCCCCTCTTTCAATCGGAAAGATGCCGACATAAAAGCAGGATCAAAGTTTTTCTCATTTCGATTCAGCACATACTGACCTCCGTTTTCTTTTACGACCGGGTCTTCACTGAAAAGTTTTGCCAACTGCTCAATTTTCTTCACTCCCGTTTCAATCTGGCGTTTGTAATCATACATCTGCCTGGAAACGTACTCTTCTACGTCCTTGTTGGCTTTGGGATAAACAACGATCTGACTTACCTCCAGCTCACTTTCATAAAAAGGCAAACTGTCAACCGGTATTTTAGCATAATAGGCTTTTACTTCTGTGGGAGTAATCTTGATGCCATCAACAATTTTGCTTTGCATCTGGTCTGCCAGCTTTTTTTCCCGAAATGCTTCTTTGAAATCTTCTTTGATCTGATAAACTGTTTTACCTGCAATTTCTTCCAGCACTTCTTTTGAACCATACGATTGTATAAACATACGTACCTGGTTATCGAGTGCCGCTTCGATTTCCTCTTCACTCACTGAAAGAGAATCTTTTTGTGCCTGCAGCACCAATGCCTTTCTGATCAGCTGTCCTTCCAATACCTGACATTCAGTGGGCAGTTGCACTTCCTGGCCCTGTGCCTGACGCCTCATATCTGCAATAGCATTGACGATGTCTGATTTGAGGATGATCTTATCCCCTACTTGTCCAACTATCTTATCAGCTACCACTTTCATGGTTTGCGCTTCGGCCTGCAGGCAGAACAATAACAACAGGCAACCGGCAAAAAGCATTTTTTTCATACGTACATCCATTCACTCAAAATTAGAATATTCGTTGTGCCGCCCTGCGGGCGGGAAGGCTTTTAACAAAACCTAAACCGGATTTCCTTATAAGGTTCTCTTTACTTCTTCTTCCTCAAAGGCCTCCACAATATCACCCACGCGGATGTCATTGTAGTTTTTGATGGTAAGTCCGCATTCCATGTTCGAGCTTACTTCCTTCGCATCATCTTTGAAGCGTTTCAGACTTCCCAATTCAGCACTTTGTCCCTCACCTTTGGGGTATTCCACAATACCATCGCGGATGATGCGGATGCGGCTATTGCGGGCAATCTTACCTTCCAGAACAAAGCATCCTGCAACGGTAGCTTTGTCGAACTTATAAACCTCACGTACCTCCACATTGGCGGTGATTTTTTCCTGGTATTTGGGTTCCAACATTCCCTCCATCGCACTCTTGATCTCTTCGATGGCGGTATAGATGATGGAGTAAAGTTTGATTTCCACACCCTCGGTCTGTGACAATTTATTGGCCTGCAGGGAAGGTCGCACGTTGAAGCCAATGATGATCGCATCGGAAGCTGCTGCGAGCAATACATCGCTCTCGGATATTTGTCCTACCCCCTTGTGTACCACGCGCACTGCGATTTCGTCGGTAGAAAGTTTCTGCAGTGAGTCGCTGAGGGCTTCCACGGAACCATCCACATCTCCTTTGATGATGATGTTGAGTTCTTTGAAGTTCCCCAATGCCAGACGACGGCCGATTTCATCGAGGGTAATATGTTTTCTTGCCCGGAGTCCTTGTTCGCGCAATAGTTGCGCTCTTTTGGTAGCCACTTCTTTGGCATCTGCTTCATCCTGATAAACACGGAATTTCTCTCCCGCCTGAGGGGCACCGCTTAATCCGAGTATCACCACCGGTGTAGAGGGAGGAGCTGTTTGAATGCGTTGGTTGCGTTCATTGAACATGGCTTTCACGCGACCATAATATTGGCCGGAAACGATAAGGTCTCCCTGGTTAAGGGTACCATTCTGCACGAGTATCGTGGCTACATAACCGCGGCCCTTATCGAGTGATGCCTCAATGATGGTGCCTGTCGCTTCGCGATCGGAATTGGCTTTCAGTTCCAGTACTTCTGCTTCCAACAACACTTTCTCGAGCAATTTATCTACGTTGAGTCCGCTCTTGGCAGATAGTTCCTGGTTTTGATATTTACCACCCCAGGCCTCTACAAGTATGTTCATCTGAGAAAGTTGCTCATAAATTTTTTGCAGATTGGCACCATCTTTATCGATCTTGTTGATGGCAAAGATCATGGGAACATTGGCAGCCTGTGCGTGGCTGATGGCTTCCCTTGTTTGTGGCATCACGGCATCATCTGCAGCTACAACAATAATGGCCACATCGGTAACTTTCGCACCCCGTGCACGCATGGCAGTGAATGCCTCGTGACCGGGGGTATCGAGGAAGGTAATGGCTTTGCCATTGGGCAATGTCACCTCATAGGCACCGATGTGCTGGGTGATTCCTCCTGCCTCACCTGCTACCACATTCGCGCTGCGGATGTAGTCGAGCAGAGATGTTTTACCGTGGTCAACGTGACCCATGATGGTAACAATGGGCGGTCTGCTGGTGAGGGCCGCTTCATTTTCTTCTTCTTCCTCTTCATCCAGTTCTTCAGCATCTTCCAGTCCAACGAATTCCACTTCAAATCCAAATTCACCTGCTACCAATTCAATTACTTCCGCATCTAGGCGCTGGTTAATAGATACCATCACGCCGAGGTTCATACATTTGGCAATCACATCAGCGAAGCTCACATCCATCAGGTTGGCGAGTTCACTCACGGTTACAAATTCAGTTACCTGTAATTTGTTGTTCTCTTCCGCTTCGCCCATGGCTTCAGCGGCCTCATCTCTTTTCGCTCTTCTGTATTTTGCTTTCAGGCTTTTACCACGACCGCCACCGCCGGACAATTTGGCCTGGGTTTCGCGTATTTTTTCCTGAATGGCTTTCTGATCTATTTCTTTTTCCTCACGGGTTTGAGGGCGAGCGTTGCTTCTACCACCACCACCGCGCTGCTGACCTTGTCCGCCGCCGCCCTGACGCTGACCACCTCCCTGGCGATTGGCAGCAGGATCATTGATCTCCGGCTTTTTATCAACAGGTATGCGTTTTCTTTTTCTCTTTTCGTCTTTATCACCTGCCTTAGGTCTTGTATCACTGTCAACAGGCAAATCGATTTTGCCCAAAATTTTTGGTCCCTCGAGTTTCTCGGCGCGGATATTAGTGATTTCCGGACCAGTCTCTTCTGGGGCAGGTGGAGGCGGGGGAGCGGGAGTAGTTGTCTTCTCTGCTTCCGCAGCTTTGGTAGTATCTGCTTTCTTCTTCGATGCCTTCTTCCCTCTGGTACCACTCTCAATGTTATCAAGGTCAATTTTAGCCACTACTTTGGTGCCCTCTAATTCAGGGGCAGTAATCTTCAGGTGTTCGGGTTGAGGCTGAGCAGGGATGGGTGCCTCCGGTTCAGTGGGTGTTGCCTCCTTGACAGGAGCTGCTTTCTTATCGTCTTTCTTGAAAGAAATTTCTTCCTCGTCTTTCTTCTTCTTGGGTTCAGACTGGCTAACCTTTGGAATTTCAACCTGATCGGCTTTGTTTTTGGCGACTTTGTCACCCTGGAATTCTGCCTGCAAGGCATAGTATTGCTCTTCCGACAGCTTGGCTGTTGGTTTGAGGTCATCGCGGGTAAAACCCTTTTTCACCAGGAATTCTATCAGCGTATCTTGTCCGATATTAAATTCCTTGGCGGCCGCCAACAATCTAGGTAACTTCAGTTCTGCCATTCACTTGTTTTTAGTCCTTTACGTAGGTCTCAGACCCCGTTCAGGTTATGCCTTTTTTTCATTTATACGGCACAGCAGCAAATATAGTTCTTTGCCAGTGCTTATTCTTCTCTATCAAACTCTTCCTGTAATATTCTTCTTACTTCCAGGATGGTTTCTTTTTCCAGATCGGTTCTTCTTTCAAGTTCTTCAGCTGTGAGCTTAAGAATGCTGCGCCCGGTATCACAACCAATGCGCTTGAAGGCATCGATCACCCAGGGTTCAATCTCATCACTGAATTCATCGAGGTCTATATCGAATTCATCAATCACATCTTCATCTTCACGATATACATCGAGCTCATAACCGGTTAGCTCGCAAGCCAGTTTGATGTTTACACCGCGGCGACCGATGGCAAGAGAAACCTGGTCGGCTTTAAGGTACACGTTGGCATGCTTTTTCTCATTGTCGAGTTCCATATAGCTGATCTTCGATGGAGTAAGTGAGCGCTGAATCAGCAGTTGGATATTGTTGGTAAAATTGATGACATCAATGTTTTCGTTTTTCAATTCGCGCACGATGCCGTGAATACGGCTTCCTTTCATACCCACACAGGCACCTACCGGATCGATGCGGTCGTCATAAGATTCAACAGCTACTTTAGCACGCTCACCGGGTTCACGAACAATCTTCTTGATTGAAATTAGTCCGTCAAAAATTTCAGGCACTTCGATCTCCAGCAATTTAGCAAGGAACATCGGACTAGTTCTGGAAAGAATAATAACCGGATTATTATTTTTCAGGTCCACCCTGGCAACTACGGCACGAATGGTCTCTCCTTTTTTAAAGAAGTCTTGCGGTATCTGCTCAGATTTCGGCAGTATGAGTTCATTTCCTTCCTCATCCAGCAGCAATACTTCTTTTTTCCATACCTGATAAACTTCAGCGCTGATGATATCACCTACGCGGTCGCCGTATTTCTTGATGAGTACATTTTTCTTCAGGTCGTTGATGCGACTCGCAAGGGTTTGTTTGGCGGCGAGGATGGCGCGACGACCGAAATCAGCCATTTCAATCTCTTCGTATAATTCTTCCCCCACTTCAAAATCGGGTTCTATTTTGGTAGCATCAGAGTAGGCAACTTCAGCCAGTGGGTCAAGAACTTCCCCATCTTCCACAATCATACGGCGTCGGATGATTTCAAGGTCACCTTTTTCTGCGTTAACAATTACGTCGAAGTTTTCATCGCTGCCGTATTTTTTACGCAACAATGTTTTGAATACATCTTCTACGACCTTCATCATGGTAGGACGATCGATGTTTTCTGCATCTTTGAACTCCTGAAAAGCTTCAATCAGATTAATACTTGCCATGGCTCATTTTTTTCGGACTTTATTAAAATTGTATTTGTACGGTGATGGTTTGCATGTCTGTTAATGGAAGGGTGACTGGAACTTTTACTGACTTCTTTCCTTTGCCCTCCCTCGTTTCAAGGAGGATGGTTTCCGGATTCACCTCCTGCAGTACGCCGGTGATGACGGACTGATCTTTGCGGACTACCTGAACCGTTCTGCCAATATTTTTTACATATTGCCGGTAAAGTTGCAGGGGTTCATCGACTCCCGGTGAAGACACTTCCAGGGAATATTCTCCCGGAGGGAAGAGTCCGGCAGCATCAATTTTTGCCACCAGCTGTCGGTTGAAGCGCACACATTGTTCTATGGTAATGCCCTTGTCACCATCGAGCAAGACTTTCACATTGTTCGTGGGTTTTATCCAGAGGGATACCAAAAAGTGTTCGGGAGCATTTTCCAGCACTTCCGCCACCAATTTTTCCAGTTCCTTGTTGATTTCGTTTACCATATATAAAAGAAGAAGGGAACGTCCCCGTTCCCTTCCATCACTTATTTGCACTGCAAAAATAGTCATTCCGGGGGAAATAGGCAAAAAAATCCACTGGATGCCATTTTTGCTCCGCTGGTCCTTCATTTGATGGCAGGGAATGGCATTTTGGTAACTTTGTACAACGATGAGCAAGTTAATATTATATGGTTTCCTGATTTATGTTGCCTACAAGTTCATAACGGAGTGGTTATTGCCGGTGGGCAAAGCCACCCGTGAGATGAAATCGAAGGTGCAGGAAATGCAGGATCGCCAGCGAGCCTTTGAGCAGCAGCAAACAGCCTCGCGCCAACAAGAGGAATCTTTCCGCCAACGGCGCAACGGACAAACAGACCAGAAGTCTTCCGCTGATTACATTGATTTTGAGGAGGTGAAGCCCTGATGGAGACTCCAGTTTTGGGTGTCTAGTTCCAGCACATGATGAGGAGGTGGAAGAAAGAGTGTGTTCAGTTCTGCTGCTTGTGCTCCCTTAATATTGCCCGGGGTATCGTCTATGAATAAAGTTTCGGCGGCAGCCAATTGTAGTTTGTCAAGCAGTTGCCGAAAGGAATCGACGGCAGGTTTTCTGAATCCCAATTGGTGGGAATAGCCGGCGAAGCGAAAGAGTGCATTGAAGTCGGTATTGCCCAGATCACGCCGGCAGATATTTTCAAAGCAGGCATAATGTATCGCATTGGTATTGGAAAAAAGATACACTTCATATTGTTGTGCGACCGACTGCAGCCAAGTGATACGCTCGGCGGGCATATCCAGCATCATGGCATTCCAGGCATCGGTGATTTGCTCGTTGCTCAGGGGGAGTTGGGTAAGCTCTCTGATGGATTGGAAAAAATGATGGTTGCTCAGCTGACCTGTTTCGAGTTGTTCAAAGAGTGGATTAGTGTGGTGCTGGGTAAATAGTTCGTCGAAATTGGTTACGCCTAATCGGCGGAAGGACTGCGCTGTCAGTTGATAATTGAGGTTGAGGAAGATTCCTCCCAGGTCGAAGATGATGTTACGAATGGGCGGCATGATCAGGTAGCGGTAGATTAAAAGGCAACGGAAATACCCTGGGTAAAGGTATAGACATAATCGGGAACGAATTGGGTGAGTTGACCTTTATCAAGTTGCATGTAGTAACGGGTGATGAGGGATATATAGCGGGAGATGCGATATGAAAATGATAGATCTGCGGTTACCCGTGGAAATTTTTTCTTAGGGTAAGGATAGAAGGGGATATCGGGAAGTCCTTCGAAGGGGGTGCGGAAGGGCATTTGTAAGCCGAGAAAGAAGTTGAGGGAGAGCGAGCGGTGTTCGAACCAGAGGTTGCTATAGAAGTTCATGCGCCAGTTATCGCGGATGAGGTGACCTCGTGTATCGAGGCCGAGGATGGTGCGCACCAATTCTTTGAAAGCTGGGGGAAGAGTATCGAAGATGATTTGTTTTTCGCGGGAAAACACACGCCAGTCCTCTTTTTCATAAATAACTCCTGCGCCCAGGTTCCATTTGAGGTTACCGGAGTCGGAGCGGAAGGCATAGACGGCGTTGGTACCCAGTTGCCAGCGTTGTGAGATACCTCTTTTTTCGTCCCACTGGAAGAATAGGAAGGGTTCGGCGAAGACACGTTTTTTCTTTAGGAGGTTGGAGTTGTCATCATGGTTGTTGCGAAACAAGCCTGCGCGCAGCATGGAATGAAAGCGGTTGGTGGAGGCAATCTCGTCGGTACTATTATAGTTCAGGCTGGAGAGCCATTCGAATGTATGTTTTTTTGTAGCGTAGAGGAAGGAGGCATCGGTGAGGGCGAAGAGTTCTTCCTGACCGTCGTTGTTATATAGAAAGCTGAGTCCTCCGACACCATAGAGTCTACGTTCCTGCAGGGAGTCTAGCACAGATTTTTTGAAGAGTGTAACCTGGGCGGTAAGGGGCTGCTGCAACGCAAGCAGCAGGAAGAGGGAGGGAAGAAGTAGTAATTTTTTTTGCAGCGGCATGGAGTGCTATAAAAATAGGAAAATAAGGCAAGGATAGTGGGGAGGAAATTAGTCACTTTTAGTTTTTTTTGCTGTTCGCCGGTAGTTGATGACTGCCGGGCCGGGCCTATAGCTCAGTTGGTAAGAGCACCTGACTCATAATCAGGGGGTCTTTGTTACAGTGTGGGTGTGGGAGTGAGTGTGGCTAAACTCCGACCGGAGCGTCGGAGCACACTCGGTCTCACACTCACGCGGGCTTTTCACGCTCACACTCAAACCCACACTGGCTTTTCACACTCGGTCTCACATTCACACCTTTTTTTGTTTTGTAGCAGTAAAGGTTACGCAAATGGATGGAGGATTATAGGTACTTGTTACCATCTACACTCCGCTTCTGTCTCCACATTCCAAAAGGTTCCCGTTTTGAAATCAATTGTGATAAATTGAAATATTTTTTGAGCAGATTCTTCAGGTGATAATCGTCCATCTATATTACTCTTTGCAATATTAGTTCTCACCCAACCTGGATGCACAGAAGCAACAAGTTGTTTGCCTTCAAGTCTATTACTTAAAATTTTGGTGTACATATTGAGTGCAGCCTTGGACATTCTATATGCAACTGAATCACTTTTTTCGCAAACATCAATTGAACCCATTTTAGAAGACATATTAATAATTTTACCTCCAACTTTCAAGAACTGCAGCATTTGTTCGGTGAAAAATGTAGTTCCTGTCACATTAACAGCAAAAGTTTTCTTGAAAGAAATTTCTTGAGGCAATACAAAATCTAAATCAGGTCCGATACCTGCATTATTAATTAAGATGTCAACTTTTATATTTTCAATTTGTAAGTTTTTTTCAAATGCAGCAATTGAATCTAAATTGGAAAGGTCTAATGCGAAAGATTTGTAATTACTTTCATTAATATTATCAATACCTGTTGTATTAGTTCCAATAACCTTATAACCATTAATAAGTAATAATTTAGCTAAAGCATGTCCAATGCC
>JBJTTC010000214.1:0-7830 GCA_046079965.1 Sediminibacterium sp.
AAAGATTTTTTATATTTGACAAATTTTTCTAATACTTTACATTGTGTTGAGAAAAAACAAATCAGTAAAATAGCTGTTAGTCATATTCCTCTGAAGGATAAAATTCTTTTCATTTATTATTCTTCCGGGTTATTGTTTACGATAAAAAATATACTTTTTAAATTTTTAAGTGGTAAAATTGAATTAATTTAAGATGAAAAAAATTTGTATTACCGGTGGAGCGGGTATGATTGGTTCCAGACTTGTTCGAAAATTGGTATCTCTACAATTTGAGGTTGTTGTAATAGATAATTTGTGGAGGGGTAAACTCAGCTACTTAGAAAATATTCCGGGATTTGAAATTTCTCCTAACACTTTTTTTAATATTGACTTATCAAAGCCGCAAAATAAAGATGAAATTATTGGCGCATTAAAAGATTGCCATGCCGTAGTACATTTAGCAGATATTGTTGCAGGTATTGGGTATGTTTTTAATAACCAGTATGAGATTTTTAAAATAAATAATGAAATAAATTCTCTCACGTTTTCATGTTGTGTAGAGGCGGGTGTAAAACGCATTATCTATGCTGGTACTGCTTGTTCATTTCCAAAGAATCTACAAATGTCACTGGATTCTGTTTTAAAGGAAGACATGCTTTTTCCAGCTGAACCTGAGTCAGCTTATGGATGGTCTAAATTAATGGGTACACTAGAGCTAACCTATCTTGCACAACAGCATAATATTTACACCACCACTTTAATGTTGCATAATGTGTATGGACCTAATTGTGATATTGATCCTAAGAGAAGTCAAGTCATTCCATCAATTATTAGAAGAATTTTAGAGCTGAATGAAAGTGACCCATTGGTGGTTTGGGGAACCGGTAAGCAAGGACGAGCATTTCTACACGTAGATGATGTTGTAAATGGTATTATTTCGGCACTTGATAAGCCTAATTTACCTAGCATTATTCAACTTGGGCCAAACTATTGTACTTCAATTAAAGAATTAGCTTCTTTGCTAATAGAAAAAATTTTTAAGAAACCGATTACAATTACATATGATTTAACTAAGCCGGAAGGTGATATTGGACGTTGTGCCGATTTTAGTTTGGCTAATCAGGTACTCGACTGGGCGCCAAATGTTTCGTTAGAAAGCGGATTATTAGAAACTGCTGATTGGATTCGGCATGAATTAAATAAACTTGATAGTAAATGAAAATTTCTGTAATCATTCCGAATTATGATGATACTAGAATCGAAAGAGCACTTTTATCAGTTAGAAATCAGGATTATAAAAATATTCAAATTATAGTTGTTCACGGAGGTCCTTTAACTTTTGAGCTCCAGGATATCTATAAGAAGTATGCTGTAGATAATTTAATCAATGAGCCAGATAATGGTATATTCGATGCATTAAATAAAGGAGTAAGATATGTAAGTGGAGAAGTTGTATATCTGCTTGGTTCGGATGATTACCTTTCTGATAGCACCATTTTTTCAAGTGTATATGATAAATTTCAAGGTAATTCCTCATTAGATGGTATTTGCATTGGGTGTATTTTCGTAACATCCGATGGAACTATCATAAGAAAATGGTTTCCTCCCAGAGTATCAGCAAGAAGAATTAAAATAGGTTTGTTTCCTCCTCATTTTTCCTTATTTCTAAAAAGGGAAGTATACGATTTGGTTGGCCCTTTTAAATCGTCTGTTAGTTCAAATATTGCTACTGATATCATGTGGCTGTTAGATTTTGCCATTAAGAAACCTAAGTTTCAAATCAACACTTTATTACAATATCACCTTAACATGGAATATGGTGGTGCAAGCACACGATCTTTCAAAATTGTTTGGAAGCAGTTTAAAGTTGTGCATCGTTATGCTGCTGCCAATAAAGAAAATCTTCCTTTTTGGTATTTTTTCTCAATTGTTAGAACAGGGTCTAAATTATTTCAAATTCGAATCTGGGAATTCATAAGAGAGATATTTAAATTTAGAAATAATAGTTAACTTTATTCTAGAAGTCAGTTTCAGTAACAATTGGATACTGTCTGAATTTGATTAAGAACATACCCTGATACGTAATTTCCAATGAATCAATTTTTTTTGAGATTGTTCGATTTAATTTTATCTGTCCTGGGCGTTTTAATTTTTTCTCCTCTTTTTTTAATTCTACTTATAATTGGATATTTTGATACAGGCTCTCCCATTTTTTTTCAAGAACGAGTAGGACAATATCAAAAGAAATTTTTCCTCATGAAGTTCCGTTCAATGGATATTAATACCCAATCAATTGCTACTCATCTGATACAAAGCAGTTCAATTACCAAGTGGGGTGCATTTTTACGTAAAACTAAGCTTGATGAGTTACCTCAAATTTTGAATGTTTTAAAAGGAGAAATGAGTTTTGTTGGGCCCCGCCCTAATTTATTCAGCCAATCAGAGCTAATAGAAGAGAGAAGTCGCCGAAATATATACTCAGTTTGTCCGGGTATTACTGGTTTGGCACAAATAAAAAAAATTGATATGTCTGCTCCACATCTTTTGGCAGAAACTGATGCTATGATGATCGCTGAAATGAATGTTTTGTCCTATTTTAAATACATCTTATTAACTGTATCTGGCAGTGGATTTGGTGATCGGGTTAAATATTAGATTCTCAACAGTAAATAGATTTTTTTGCGCTTTTATATTTTTTTGACTTTTTCTTATACTCCCACACCTTCTTTTCCCAGGGCGGCAATTTCTCCACTCCCGGCGGTGCCTATGGCTTATCTGATTACTTTAGGCGGCAGGAGCTGATCTCCGGAAAAAATTCTCCCACCTCCAGCATGCAGCAGTATTATCTCTAACCTATCGCGCTGCCCGATATTTTCCCCGCTACAATTCCTCCATTATTTATCTCATTCTATACCATTGAATTAGTCACAAAAATTCGATGGTACTTCGGTTCATGGCTCCTCAACCGTGATGTATGTATCTCTAATTTGCAGTCGATTTTAAATTTTCCGACAAATATTTTATAATGTGTCATAAAATGTAAAAAGTTGATATATTTGCACATTATAAGACACATTACATGAAAACATCACCAGCTATCTTACCCAAAAACCTCAAGGTACTAAAAGTTCTCGGGGAGCATATTCAGCTTGCTCGTTTGCGTAGAAAGTTCAGTGCAGAGCAAGTTGCAGAACGCGCTGGTATAAGTAGAAAAACAGTATACAATATCGAACAAGGGATTCCTACCGTTGCCATTGGTAGCTACTTGCAAGTGCTATTTGTGCTCGGTTTAGAGCAAGATCTTTCCATGGTAGCAGCATCTGACCCTTTAGGTAGAAAATTGCAAGATGCCGGAATTACTGTAGCAAAGCGCGCTCCAAAAAAGTCGAATAATCTATGAAGAAGAACGAAACGGCAATTTGGGTATACGCCGATTGGAAACCAATGGAGGTGCCTCATTTAGTTGGAAAGCTTTTCTCTCAACGGGTTAGGGGAAAGGAAATTTTTTCATTTGAATACAACGAAACGTGGTTAAGTACAAGTCAAGCTAAACTGTACTTGGATCCTAATTTGGGGCTTTTCAAAGGGAAACAATATTTGCCTGACGGAAGAAATAATTTCGGAGTATTTCTAGATTCAGCTCCTGACCGTTGGGGTAGATTATTAATGCGAAGAAGAGAAGCATGGCAAGCTAAGTTGGAAGGTCGTGAGGAAAAATTACTTTTTGAAACTGACTATTTATTAGGCGTTTTTGATGGTCATCGAATGGGAGGGCTACGGTTTAAGTTGGAACAAGATGGTGCGTTTTTGAATAATCATGTGAAAATGGCTACGCCTCCTTGGACATCGCTTCGTGAATTGGAATATGCCAGTTTGCAATTAGAAAGAGAGGATGCCATCAATGATCCGGAATATACCAAATGGTTAGACATGCTAATTGACCCAGGTTCTTCATTAGGAGGGGCGAGACCTAAAGCTAGTGTTCTTGATGAAAAGGGTAATCTTTGGATTGCTAAGTTCCCAAGTTCAAAAGATGACAAAAATACTGGTGCTTGGGAAATGGTATTGCATGAAGTAGCTAAAGTTTGTGGTATTCATGTACCAGATGCAAGGCTACTTCAATTTTCCGGAAAGCACCATACATTCTTGTCTAAACGATTTGACAGAATAAAAGATAAGCGCATACACTTTGCATCGGCCATGACATTGTTGGGGTATCAAGATGGAGCGGATTTTCAAGACGGATTAAGTTATTTGGATATCGTTGCTTTTATAATTCAGCAAGGAGCATCAGTGAAAGCAGATTTAGAGCAGCTGTGGAGAAGAATGGTTTTCAATATTTTGGTTTCAAACACAGACGACCATTTGCGTAATCACGGATTTATACTTACCGATAATGGTTGGCAGTTGTCCCCAGCTTATGATATGAATCCTAATGAAATGGGAAGCGGCTTAACATTAAATATTTCGGAGAATAGCAATGAGCAGGATATTTCTTTAGCGTTAGAAACCGCAAAACATTACAAAATAAAAAATGAAGAGGCAGCCAAAATACTGAATGATATGCAGTGTGAAATAGAAAAATGGCGCACTGTTGCAAAAAAATTGGGTATTAGCAGTGGTGAAATTGAACAGACCAAGCGTGCATTTCGGAATATAGCCTCAAATTAGTATTGTAAACTGGGGTTTATTTTCCCATCAAACAATCAATGGCATTGATTTTCTTGATTCCATTGAATTTGCCGGAATAATGTAATTTATGCTAATTTCGAGTGCTTAAAAACAATCTTTTTTTGCGGCTTTACTTCTTCCTCTCAATCTTCTTTTTTCCCCTCCCCACCTTCTCCCAGGGCGGCAATTTCGCCACCCCCGGAGGCGCCCACGGCTTGACCGATTTCTACAGGCGACAGGAATTGATTTCCGGCACAACTTCCCCCACCTCCATCTTGCAGCAGCAATATAGCCGGCAAATCATGCTGCTCGATTCCCTGCTTCCCTTCCCCGATAGTTTGCGCCTGCTCAAGAAACCCATTTCAATCAAAGCAGTCAAGTTGCAGCTTTTACCGGCTTCGATTACCACCGCTTACAACTCCCACCATCCCTTCGGCTGGAACGATGCCGCTATGGTCCCTGCCAATGGTCTGCAAACCTTATTCACAGGTGGGATCTTTTTACAAACCGGTCGCTGGTCTTTACAACTGATGCCCCAGATAGTTTATGCAGGAAATTCATTTTTCGAAACCTTTCCCACAGAACACTTCGATGGTTACTGGGCCACCTACTACCGTTTATTGAATACCATTGATTTACCTGAGCGTTTTGGTACCCAAACCTACCGGCAATTTCTTCCCGGACAATCAGCACTGCGGTACCAGGCAGGTGCTTTTTCTTTCGGCATCTCTACAGAAAACTATTGGTGGGGGCCTGGCAGATACAGCGCCCTTATCATGAGCAACAATGCTCCCGGATTCCCTCATTTTACAGTTAATACCACCCGCCCAATCAATTCCCCCATCGGAACATTCGAAGGCCAATTCATCGCCGGGCAACTGAGCTCTTCCGGCATCTATCCCGCAGATACCAACCGCTATTTCAATGGCACCCGTCTATATCAACCGAAAATCGAAGAGAACAGGTACATGACAGGTTTGACCATTAGCTGGCAACCCAAATGGATCAAAGGACTGACCCTGGGATTTACACAGGCAACCTATCAGTACTTATCTGATACAAAAAGGCTTTCTGATCTGCTGCCCCTTGCCGGAATCATAACCACCGAAAGCCAAAAAGCAGGAAAAAAAGCCGCCCTGGGTTCTTGGTTTGCCCGTTATGTTCTTCCTAGGGACCATGCGGAAGTTTATCTGGAATATGGCAGGAATGATAGGATGCCCACACCCGCCAATCTCTGGAACGATGTTAATTATCCCCGCGCCTTTGTGGGGGGATTCCGTAAATTATTCCCCCTTAAAAAACCGGGTACCTGGCTGGACCTCTCTGTTGAACTGACTCAGATGGGTCTTCCCACTGCCCAATTGGTACTTGAAGGCCTCAGCTTCAATGCTCACCCATTTGTTCGGCAGGGATATACCCATAGGGGACAGGTAATCGGTGCCGGGATTGGTCCGGGCAGCAACAGCCAAACCATCGACCTAAGCTGGGTAAAAGGATTCAGGAAAGTTGGTATTCGCATTGAACGGCTTGCCCGCAACATGGATTTCAATTATGCTGCCTTCATTGTAACCCGTGACTATACCCGACATTGGATTGATTTGTCCACCGAACTACATGCCGACTGGGCATACCGACAACTTTTATTCAGTGCCCGCACCACCCTCACCCGCTCCCTCAATTATCAGTGGTACATATTTCCCGATCTGGGATATTTTAAGAATGGCTACGATTGGCTGAATTTTAATGCCACCCTCTCTGTAGCGTACCGGTTCTGATTTTCCCAAACTACTATTTAATGGTTCGTTTCCTAATTATTTGGAATAAAACCAATAAAATGGAAATAATATTGGAAATAGCATTGGAAATGAATCCAATTTTTCTAATTAGCTGAATAATACGAAATACAATTTAAAATTATATAATATGTATATTTTATTAATAAATAATAAAATTTAAAATTATCATGTATTTTATAAAAACAGATTACAAAATACATGATAATTGTAGTAATAATTTATAAAATGTTTGAGCGTAAGCAGCAATTTATTGGAGCAGGTAACGAGAGTTTCTTTCTATGGGGCGCCAGACAAACCGGTAAAAGTACCCTCTTACAAGAGCTTTTTCAAAATGCTCTGTGGGTTGATTTATTGAAATCCGATGTATATCGGAGATTTCTTAGTGAGCCGGAGCAATTTCGGGAGGTAGTTTTGGCGGATACGCTGAATAGAACAGTAGTAGTTGATGAAATTCAAAAGATTCCCGCATTGTTAGATGAAATACATTGGCTGATAGTTAACAAGGGAAGAAGGTTTATACTAAGCGGATCTAGCGCAAGAAAAATCATTCGGTCAGGTGCTAATCTATTGGGTGGTCGTGCCCTCAGGTATGAACTATTACCATTGAGTTATGCGGAGATACCTGCATTTAATTTGATAAAAGCAATCAATAATGGTTTGCTACCTAGACATTATACTTCCGAGCATCCGAAAATTATTTTGGATGCCTATATTGGAAGTTATTTGCAGGAAGAAATTTCGGCAGAGGCTAAAATCAGAAATATTCAATCTTTTACCCAATTCTTAAGAGCTGCAGCTTTTTCTAATGGTGAGATGGTTAACTTTTCCAATATTGCTTCAGATTGTGGTGTTAGTCATTATACTATTAGAGAGTATTTCCAAATATTACAGGATACATTGATTGGCAGGTTTATACCCTCCTTTCAAAAAAAAACAAAAAGACGAATCATTCTTTCACCTAAGTTTTATTATTTTGATGTAGGTATTGCAAGCCACCTTTTAAAGCGAGGAGAAATTGAGCCGGGTAGTGAATCATTTGGTAACGTATTTGAACATTTTATCTATCAGGAATTATATGCTCATTCACAATATTCAGGAAAGCAGTATCCAATTGCATTTTGGAGAACTACCTCTCAACTTGAAGTGGATTTTATATTGGGTGATCATGAA
The DNA here is from genome assembly GCA_046079965.1 of Sediminibacterium sp. Lineage (GTDB taxonomy): Bacteria > Bacteroidota > Bacteroidia > Chitinophagales > Chitinophagaceae > Sediminibacterium. Next base: position 7,617 of record JBJTTC010000214.1, read on the forward strand.
GCAGCCATCGAGGTGAAGAGTACTACCAATGTACAATCGCATCATCTGAAAGGGTTAAAAGCTTTTTCAGAAGAATATGAAGTGCGTAAATCAATTGTGGTTAGCAACGACCCTGCTTCGAGAAAGATGGGAGAAATAACTGTTATGCCTTGGAAAGAATTTTTAGATCTTCTTTGGGCAGGAGGTATTTTGTATTAAAAGAACTCCTTGACAG
>JBJTTC010000215.1:0-11838 GCA_046079965.1 Sediminibacterium sp.
CTTCAAGATCTCTATTGCGGCGGAAGAAGAGCGGCCGATTTTATCAAGACTTGCCTTGCATGCCGCAGAACTTTCCTTTCCATGGAACAACGAGCCCATACAATTGATATCCCCTCTGCCAAAAGATTTAAAAGCTACCCTTCAGCAATTGCGTAAGTGGGCTCCGGCACCCGACACTGCCATCAAAAAGCCCCGATAGAAATCGGGGCCGGATACAAGTACAAACAAAAAACAATAATTAGTTTGGTTGGGGGGTGTACCTCAGGTAGGGTTTGATGACTTTAACCCCTTTGGGAAATTTTTTAATGGCATCTTCTGTTGAAACTGCAGGAACTACAATTACATCCTCTCCCTGCTTCCAGTCCGCCGGTGTTGCTACACTGTGTTGTGCAGTCAGCTGAAGCGAATCAATCACCCGCAATACTTCCACAAAATTTCTTCCGGTTGAAGCGGGATAAGTTATCTGCAATTTTATTTTTTTGTCCGGACCGATGATGAACAACGAGCGAACGGTTGTTGTCTCCGAGGCATTGGGATGAATCATATCGTAAGCGTTGGCGATTTTTCGATCATCATCTGCAATGATGGGGAAGTTTACTTCTGTATGTTGGGTTTCATTGATGTCTTTGATCCATCCCGCATGCCGCTCAAGATTATCAACACTCAATGCCAATACTTTCACATTTCTCTTTTCGAATGCTGCTTTTAAGGCAGCTGTTTTTCCCAACTCGGTTGTGCATACCGGTGTGTAATCGGCAGGGTGAGAAAACAAAACACCCCAACTATCGCCCAGGTATTCATGGAACCGTATTACGCCAGCAGAGGTTCGCGCAATGAAATCAGGGGCTATATCTCCCAGTCTTAAACTCATATCAGATTAATTTGAAAAGCAAATATATATATTCCTACTAATTTAGTAGACTTTTAAATTATTTATTTTTTTTCGGCAGAGTGCGGGCTTTTTGGAGTGCAGTTTTTCCGAATTTATTTTTCACTTCATCGATGGCTTGGTAGAGTTGTTTTTTTCGGGAGGCGTCTGCAAACAAATTCGTTTGTATGGCAGGCTGAGAAAAATCGCTGAGCCGCACACCCAACAAGCGCACCGGAGTTCCCGGCACATGGAGGGAATGAAGCAATTGTAGAGCGACAGGAATAAAGTCATCATCATGGCAGGAAGGGTTGATAGACATTTGCTTGCTCCGTGTCTCAAAATTGGGATACCTTATCTTCACTGCTATACAACCCGCGAATCGGGCATCCCTGCGCAATGAGAAAGCAACTTTTTCAGTGAGCCTAACCAATTCGCTGTGCAGCAATTCCGGTTCTGTAATGTTTTCATCGAAGGTATTTTCAGCGGAAACAGACTTGGCTTCATGAAAAGGTTCTACCTCCCCGCGATGAATCCCCTGAGACTTTTCGTAGAGTGATTGACCTGCTTTACCCAATCGATGGGTAAGTAAGACGGGCGATGCTTCCGACAAATCACCAATGGTATGTATGCCCATGGATTCCAGTATCTGCAAGGTATGCTCTCCTACCCCGGCAATTCTTCCAACTGCAAGTGGTGCCAGGAATTCTTTTTCTTTTCCCGGAGGAACCCGTATATATCCGTTGGGTTTTGCCAGATCGGTAGCAATTTTTGCCACCATCTTATTTCCTGCCAGACCAAAAGAGATGGGCAGACCGGTTGTCTGAATGATGGTCTCCCTTAACCGGATGGTCCATTCAAAAGGATCATCGTAGCGATCCATCCCTGTCAGGTCGATGTAGAATTCATCAATAGACGCTTTTTCAAACAGGGGTGATTTATCAGCAATGATGCGGGTAACCCGCTCTGAATAGTCGGCATAATCGGCATAAGAACCTTGTAAAATGATTGCTTGGGGACAACGGTGGAGTGCTGTTTTCATGGGCATGGCACTTTTGACACCGAATTTTCTAGCCTCATAGCTGCAAGTGCTGACAACCCCCCGTTCAGCGGAGCCACCGACAATTACAGGCTTGCCCTTCAGTGTGGGGTCTTTTAATATCTCCACGCTCACAAAGAATGAGTCCAGATCAAAGTGTGCTATGTGTCGTTGTTGTACAGACATGTCAACCGATCATGCGTCCTGAAAAATGGAGATGATATTGGAACGAACGGGATGTGGTTTTCCTGTTTGCCGGTTCACCAATACAAACTGTGTTGCTGCTTTTATGATGCCGGCACCGGTTGTATTCTCCTGTATGGTAAAATGTCTCCACCAGCAAGCCCCGCTTGATTCTCCTGTCCATGTTTTTAACAACAATATGTTGCCTAAATGTGCTTGTCCGGTATATTCAATTTGATGTTTCTTCACTACCCAAATAAATTGTTCATGCATGTCTTTGGGTGCCCTGATTTGCCAATGCTCTTCTGCAGACTCCATCATCCAATGGAGGTATTGTACATTGTTTACGTGCAACAGTGCATCTAAGTGTTCGGTTTTTACCTCGATGATGCGGGAATGAATGAAAGATTTTTCCATAGAAAATTTCCGAACTAAAGATATACATCGAGTAGTCCTTCAGGCAACTGAACTACCACTTCTCGTCGATCGTGATGAATGGATTGAAGGCTTTCTTCATGCAGTGGTATCAAAACTTCCTTTCCTTCCTTGCGGATGGTCAGTAATACCTGGTGTGATTGCTCAATCACTTCCTCCACTTTCCCCAAAGCTTCGCCATTACTAATTACCTGGTAACCCAATAAAGAAATGGGAGCCTTGTTTCCTGCCAACCGGCGAAAATCTTTTTCTGTGATCCAAACCTGCTTTCCACGCAACCTGGCGGCTGCTTCGGGGGTTGATATGGTTTCGAGTAAACAATGTGTTTCAGTGGCAGATTTTGCCTTCGAGCTGGTTACAAAATAAGGTAGATAGGATCCTTTGATCTCTTCTACAAACAGCACATCTTCGGGGTTGAACTGTGTCTTTTTTCCCAATGCATGTTGTAATATCAGTTCACCCTTGATACCAAATACTGCTACCAGTTTACCGATATGGATGTAGGAATTCTCCTGCATAAAAAAAGGTCGAAATTAAAGTTACAGATAAATGCTCCCCCATTCGGACGAAAAAAAATAGATAGAAAAATTAAGCCGAAAAAAAATCCGCCAATGGCGGATTTTCATAGGATGTGCAGTGAACGTATTATGCTTCTGCCGGAGCCTCACCGGCACCTTCAGCTGCTTCTACTTTTTTCACTACTGGTGCCTGAGCCTTTCTTTCCCGCTGCTTGCTTTTATGGGCTTCATTTCTGCGGGTAATGTGGGCTTCATGTTCATTGTGCCAAACCTGGAATTTTGCCATGGCTGTTGCTTCATCAAACAGTCCGAGTTTCACACCCCTCAGGAGGTGCTTCAGGTACAATACTCCTTTGAAAGAAAGGATTCGACGCACCGTGTCGGTAGGTTGAGCTCCTTTATTCAGCCAATCGAGTGCTCTCTGACGATCCAGCTGAATGGAAGCGGGAACAGTGAGTGGGTTGTAGGTACCCACTTTTTGGATGAACTTTCCATCTCTGGGTGAACGGGCATCAGCCACCACGATGAAGTAGAAGGGACGCTTCTTACTTCCGTGTCTTTGTAAACGGATTTTTACTGCCATGTTAAATAGAAATTTATAGGCGTTAAAGAATAAAATTAATCCGGTTGAGAACAACCGGACGACAAAGTTACAATTTATTTAGATTTGAACCAAGTAGATTACTGAACCTATTGAGCGTCACAGGGCCTATCGCATGCCCCGCATTCCCGGAAATCCGCCTGAAGGCATATTGTTCATCATTTTCATGGTCTGCTTCATTTGTTCAAATTGCTTCAGAATAGCGTTGATTTCCTGCAAACTCTTGCCCGACCCCCTGGCAATTCGATTTTTGCGGGAGGGATTGATCAATTCGGGATTGGTTCTTTCAGCCGGGGTCATGGACTGGATAATGGCCTCAATTCCTTTAAACGCATCTTCATTGATATCAACGTTTTTCATGGCCTTGCCCATACCGGGAATCATGCCCATGAGGTCTTTTAGGTTGCCCATCTTTTTGATCTGCTGCATCTGATCCATGAAGTCCTGAAAATCGAACTGATTTTTTTTGATTTTTTTCTCCAGCTTCTTTGCAACCTCCTCATTGAATTGCGCTTGGGCTTTCTCCACAAGGGTGGTAATATCACCCATACCGAGGATTCGCTGCGCCATTCGGTCGGGATAGAATACTTCCAGTGTGTCGGTTTTCTCACCGCTGCTTACCAATTTAATCGGCTTACGAACAGTATAACTGATGGAAAGCGCAGCTCCACCGCGAGTATCGCCATCGAGTTTGGTCAAAACAACTCCGGTAAAATCAAGCCGATCGTTGAATGCCTTTGCAGTATTCACAGCGTCTTGACCGGTCATGGCATCTACCACAAATAGGACCTCTGTAGGTAGTAATGCCTGTTTCAGTTCTGCAGCTTCATTCATCATCGCTTCATCAACAGCCAGTCGACCGGCAGTATCGATGATCACCACATTTTTATTGTGTGATTTAGCATGCTGTAAAGCATGCTGGGCAATTGCTACCGGCTGCTGGTTGTCTCGCTCTGCATATACTTCGACGCCGATTTCCTGCGCCAGTATGGTTAACTGGTCAATGGCCGCAGGCCTGTAAACATCTGCTGCCACCAATAGAACTGATTTACCTTTTTGGCCGGTAAGGTACCTCGCTAATTTAGCAGAGAAGGTTGTTTTACCCGAACCTTGCAACCCGGCTACCAAAATGATGGTAGGATTTCCCGATAACTGAAGATCAGCAGCTTGTCCACCCATCAAACCGGTAAGTTCATCCTGAACAATTTTTACCATCATCTGACCCGGACTAACAGCTGCGATAACTTTTTCGCCGATGGCTTTTTCCTTCACCTTATCGGTGAATTCCCGCGCTATGCTGAAATTGACGTCGGCATCCAGCAAAGCTTTGCGGATATCTTTTACGGTATTAGCAATGTTAAGTTCGGTGATGCGCGCCTCCCCTTTGAGGTGCTTAAACGCGGATTCGAGCCTTTCAGTAAGCGATTGAAACATGGTAATTTTTTCTGCCTCCTACACCAATTGACATCTACAACGGGTTTTCAGAGAGGCGCAAAGATAAACATTGCTGCCTGTTTTTGTTCTGCCTCTCAAGTGAAAGAGTAGCTATCTACTTTTGACGAATCACTGTCTTTCCCCACAGAGTCATGTACCGAATACACTATAAATTTCATATATGTGTAGGTTGAATTTATTTTATAAATAAATGATAATCAAATAATTACATTATATTCATGGAATAATTAACAGGAACTTAACCGATGATCGGTGCCCCTCGTAAAAAAACATTTTGGTACGAAAATTTTTTTTATATTATTGCATTCAACAATACAGGTAGAACAACACAAAAGAAATGAGCAAAAAGCAGTTATTTACACTAGAATTTCCGGTCAAATGTTCCCCCAGCATATTATTTGAATTCCTGGCAACACCGGCTGGCTTGCAGGAATGGTTCGCCGATAAAGTTGATGAATGGGACCAGGTTTACAGTTTTTCCTGGAACGGAGAAAAACCCGACAAAGCAGAAGTCGTAGAAAAAGAGCAGGATAAATTCATTCGCTACCACTGGCTGCACAGCGAAAAGGGCGAATATTTTGAATTCAGGATTGAAAAAACAGAAATTTCGAATCAAACTGTTTTACTGGTAAAAGATTTTGCAGAAAAAAGTGAAATACGAGACCAGTCAAGACTTTGGGAATACCAACTGAAAGAATTGTTTCACCGCATTGGTAGCAACTAAACTTTCTCCGCACTTCCGGGAATCCTTACCCACTCTCTGAAAATCGCCGACCATTCTTCCGGCAACGTATTCCACGCAGTCAATGGTTGCCAGCAACTGTATTTGATGAATGGTCTCAACTTCAATTCCTGCTCATTCATCTTACATAAGGGTACACAACGTTGCGTATCCCTGTGATGTTGCCAAGGATCATCCGACACATCAATCATCCAATCAGGATGAGCAGTATCAATCCAATACCTTGCCTTGCTTAACCATTGATCGCGGCTCAGGCCCTGCAGAATGAGATGGATACTGAATTCGCTGCCCCACCCAAAAAAACTTCTGATAGCGCGGGTATCACTTAGAGCAAACTGCCTCGGATAATCTAGCATCACCCAGGGTAAATCGTTGTACTTCTCCCCCTTGGAAATCTTGGGTGCCATATGAAGCCAATCACCCTGTTGAACTTCCGGCAACTCAGCCAATATTTTTTGATAAGATGTCGCTACCTGAGCGAACAATGCATACACTCTTTCTATCACCAAATTCTTGGTTAAAATAACGGTTGGATCTTGTACCAATGCCCATTCCTGTGCTGAAAGTGTTACTTTTGAAGTCCCCATAACCAATCATTTATCCTGCACAAAGTGATAAAAAAACTTGATATTCTCATCATCAAGTCCTTTATCGGACCATTCATTGCAGCATTTTCCATCTCCGTCTTTGTGCTCACCATGCAGTTCTTCTGGCTATACATTGATGACCTGGTGGGCAAGGGGTTAGATTTTCCTACCATCGCAAGGTTGGTAGGACTTGTTACTTTATTCTGGATACCAACAGCATTGCCATTGTCCCTGCTTTTTTCGGCCATTATGACTTTTGGGAATCTGGGAGAATCTTTCGAACTGGTTGCCATCAAGTCCTCCGGAATACCTTTGCTGCGCTTCATGCGCCCCTTGTTGATTTTTGCTTTACTGGTAACCGGACTGGCATTTTTATTTGCCAACAACATCATTCCGGTTACGCAGAAAAAATTATCTGCACTGAAATATGATATCATTGTTGCGAAACCTGCATTTGACATCAAAGAGGGTGTTTTTTATGACAAGATTGATGGGTATGTGATTAAGTTAGGGAAGAAGGAAAAGAATGACAGTATCATTCATGATGTGGTGATTTTTGAAAAAGGAGGTCCTTTACAGGATTACATGATTGTAGCAAAAAGTGGTGTCATGCGGCTCACTCCTAACAAAAGAGACCTGGAGTTCATTCTGAGGGATGGATTTCGTTTCGAAGAAACCGGCCCGAGAAATTCCCGCAATACCCAATTCATTCAAATGAGTTTCAAAACGTATAAAAAAGTCTTTGACCTTAAAAGTTTTCAGTTGACCAAAACAGGTGACAGCGCCTTTTATGATGCCAAGATGCTGAGCATTCGTCAACTAAATACATCCATTGACTCACTTAATAAAATTGACTCTATTTTCATCAGCAAAACCGGTATAGAATTCAGCCCCTACCTAGCTTTCATTCGCTATGTCGATACCGGATGGAAAAAATCATCCCGTACCGTTGCTCCGGTTCGACGTCAGTTTGACGAGTTGATACCAGATTCACTTCGGCAAATGGTTTACAGCAATGCCATGGGAAATATCCGCAACATCAGGTCAGGAACTGTCATGTTAGAATCTGAATTTAAAGAACGGACAGAAGTATTGAACCTGCACAAAATTGAATGGCATCGAAAATTTACCCTCTCTTTTGCTTGTTTGGTGTTGTTCATGATTGGTGCACCGCTGGGATCAATCATTCGTAAGGGAGGATTGGGCATGCCACTGGTATTTGCCGTTATATTTTTCGTTGTATTCTATTTGCTGAATAATTTCGGAGAGAAGTTCGTTCGATCAGGAGAATTATCTGCCGGTAATGGCATGTGGCTATCTACTGCCATTCTAATTCCTATAGGAGTTTTCCTTACTTACAAAGCAATGACAGATTCGCAGCTATTCAACCAGGAATTCTATTATCGCCAATTTACCCGGTTGCGTCAGTTTTGGCTAACTTTAGCTTCCAATAGAAAAGCATAATTAAATTCTCCATGAAAAAAAATATTTCCCGCCGCACATTCATTGCCACCGGAACAAAAGCAGGAATCTCTGCCGGAATATTGGCTGCCGGAATTCCGGCTTTTGCCGGTTATAACAAAATAACTTCCGGACCCATTGGCTATACGCAACAACCTCTTCCCTATTCCTACAATGCATTGGAACCTGCCATCGATGTCACTACTATGAATATTCATTACAACAAGCATGCTGCAGGATATACAAAAAATCTCAGTGATGCGTGCACAGCAGAACAAGTGGATACCAATAACCAATCGCTCGAGCAGCTGCTGCGGGGTATTTCAAAATATTCGATAAAAATGCGAAACAATGGTGGGGGTCACTACAACCATGAATTTTTCTGGCAATGTATGCAACCCTCAATTTCTGAACCGGGAGGAACCCTGCTTCAAACCATTCAGCGCTCTTTCGGTTCGTTGGAAGCTATGAAAAACCAGTTTACTGACGCCGCTAAAAACAGATTCGGGAGTGGTTGGGCATGGCTATTCATAACATCAGATCGCAACTTGGCCATCGGCTCTACACCCAACCAGGACAATCCCCTCATGGACGTCAGCGAAATAAAAGGGAAACCACTACTCGCCCTCGATGTATGGGAACATGCCTATTACCTGAATTATCAAAACAGACGTGCAGACTATATTGCCAACTGGTGGAAAATCATCAATTGGAATTTCGTTCAGCAAAATTTAGAAAGGGCCTGATTATTCGATCATTAAATCTCCAAATGTGCAAGTACAAGTAAACTGGGTCAATACCCTCGCTTTTGATTTAAGTTCTTCTGAATCCAACCATGTTGTGCGTATCGATGCTTCTGTAGAGTCTGGAGGTACAGATACAGGCTTGAATCCTAAAAAACTTTTGCTGGGATCCCTATGCGGCTGCAGTGGGATAGATGTGGTTGATATTCTAAAAAAGATGAAGGTGCCCTTTCAAAAAATAGAAATCAGTGCAACAGCTGAACAAACAGATGAAACACCAAAAACATTTCGTTTCATACACATGGTTTATAAAACCGATGCGGCGCCGGAACATACAGACAAAGTTACCCGTGCCGTTGCTCTCTCGCATGAAAAATATTGTGGCGTCTCCGCTATGTTGGCAAAGCATTGTCCGATCACCTACGAGATTGCACATTTTTGATTCGGGTACCCTTAAAAATGCGAACCCTGAACAAAGCACAACAAAATTTACGGCTTCAGCAATATATTACAGCAGGAAGTATTTTGTTGCTGCTGGCAAAAATGGCTGCTTATTTCTTTACCCACTCGCTAGCCATTCTCACAGATGCCCTTGAAAGCATCGTGAATGTGATTGCGGGATTTGTGGGTTTATACAGTTTGTATGTGGCAGCAAAGCCAAGTGACAGAGACCACCCTTATGGACATGGGAAGGCAGAATTTGTTTCAGCTGCCGTTGAAGGCACCCTCATTGTTGCAGCCGGCCTATTGATTATTTATGAAGCCATCAACGATTTTATTATACCCAGAACCATCCACCAATTGGACACCGGTTGCTGGATCATTGCCGGCACAGCCTTGACGAATTACGCAGGAGGAGTGATTTGTCTTCGACAGGGAAAAAAGAACAACTCGCTCGCACTTCAAGCCAGCGGTCATCACCTGCAGATGGACAGTTATTCTACCCTTGCTATTCTTGGGGGACTTCTTATCATGCTCTTTACTCGATTGTGGTGGATAGACAAAACAATTGCCCTCATCATGAGTGTGCTGATCATCTACAATGGATATACCATTATTCGAAAATCTCTTGCAGGCATCATGGATGAGGCAGATAAGAAATTGCTGGAACGTTTCATCCAATTGCTAAACGACAACCGAAAAAAAGAATGGGTTGACCTACATAATCTCAGGGTGATACAATATGGTGACCAGCTGCACATCGACTGCCACCTGACACTCCCCTGGTACATGAATCTCCACGAAGCGCACCGGGAAATTGATGCACTTTCAGCATTGATACAATCAAAAATGGGGAATAGCATTGAGTTGTTTGTTCATACCGACGGATGCATGCCATTCAGCTGTAGCATCTGTTCCATAGAAAATTGCCAGGTGCGGCAAGAACCCCTGAAAAGCCGTCAGCAATGGACATTGGATAATATACTTTCCAACGAAAAACACCGATTGTAAAAGCATTAGTAACTTCGCGGTAAATGATTTTTCCTCTGGAAAGATCATCACTTTATTATTCTCAATTTTATAAGTATGAATAGCTGGAAAGAATATCAGAACCTCCACCAGGAAAGATTCCTGGAAGAATTGCTTGAATTGCTTCGAATACCCAGTGTCAGTGCCCGATCTGAAAACAAGTCCCACATGCACAAATGTGCCGAACTGGTTCAAAAGCGTCTAAAGGAAGCCGGTGCCGATAGAACAGAGATTTTTCAAACGCCGGGTCATCCCATTGTTTTCGCTGAAAAAATAATCGATGCATCTCGCCCGACAGTTTTGGTTTATGGTCATTATGATGTACAACCGGCCGATCCTCTCGACTTATGGACCACTCCTCCCTTTGAGCCTACCATTCGGGATGGTAAAATATTTGCCCGTGGTGCCTGCGATGACAAGGGCCAATTTTATATGCATGTGAAGGCATTGGAAATCATGATCGCTACAGGAACCCTTCCTGTGAATATCAAATTTTTAATTGAAGGCGAAGAAGAGGTTGGCTCCTCCCATCTCGCTGATTTTGTAAAGAGTAATAAATCCCTCCTTCAGGCAGATGTAATCCTGATCAGTGACACTTCTATGTTAAGCATGGACACCCCTTCTATCGATGTGGGTGTTCGGGGTCTTAGTTACATTGAAGTAGAAGTAACCGGACCTAACCGTGACCTGCATAGCGGCGTTTATGGAGGTGCTGTTGCCAACCCGGCTACACTTTTAGCAAAAATGATTGCTTCCTGCCACGATGAAAACAACCGCATCACCCTACCCGGATTTTATGATGATGTGTTAGAGTCGAGCGCAGAAGAAAGAACCAAAATGGCAGCAGCACCCTTTGACGAAGATGAGTATAAAAAAGACCTCGGCATCCCCGCAGTTTGGGGAGAGAAGGGCTACTCTACGCATGAAAGAACCGGGATTCGTCCGACCCTCGAAGTAAATGGAATTTGGGGTGGTTATACCGGTGAAGGTTCTAAAACTGTCTTGCCATCCAAGGCATACGCTAAAATATCCTGCCGCCTGGTACCCAACCAGACTTCGAAAAAAATTACTGAAAAAATGATCGCCTATTTTCAATCCATCGCACCGCAGGGAGTTACAGTAAAAGCTACGGAGCACCATGGTGGCGAACCCTATCTCACACCCATAGATTCACATGCCTACAGATCTGCTGCCAAAGCCATTGCACAAACTTTCGGCAAGGAACCCATACCGGTAAGAGGCGGGGGCAGCATACCGATTTGTGCTCTATTTGAGAAAGAGCTCGGATTGAAAATCGTTTTCATGGGATTTGGCCTCGATAGCGACAACCTGCACAGTCCCAATGAAAAATATGATCTGTTTAATTTCTTTAAGGGCATAGAAACCATTCCCTATTTCCATCTTTACTTCTCAGAGAAAAATTAAGTGTGGGTATGGAAAAAGAAAAGCTCCGGATTGATAAATACCTATGGGCTATCCGCTTGTTTAAGACCCGGAGCATTGCCGGAGAAGCAATTGATAAAGGGCGGGTAAAAGTAGGGGGTGTTGCAGTAAAGGCCTCGCGGATCGTCGCATTGAATGATGTTTATGAAGTAAGAACTGAGGCAAGGAAATGGGTAATTAGGGTAAAGGGTTTGCTGGGGGAAAGAAAAGCATACAGTGAAGCAATACAATTTTACCAGGATGAAACTCCACCCGAAGAATTGGCTGCGATTCAATTTGCTGCTGCCTCTTTT
>JBJTTC010000216.1:0-5517 GCA_046079965.1 Sediminibacterium sp.
ATAAAATGAAAAAAGCAATTCTCTTAATCCTGACTACTTTGGTAGCATTCTTTTCCAATGCTCAACAAATAGTTTTTAAAACAGAAAGTAATCAAGTTAAAATAATTCGAAGTGATAGGAACACAATAACGAATTGGACACTTTTATCAGAAGCAAAACCCGATATTTATGATGTGTTCATTCCAAAGGGTAAGACTATTTTGGTTAAATATAAGTCTTTGAAGGACTCTGTTTCATTTCAAATAACAAGTAGTTCAGTAACTGATTTTATCATTATAGATGAAAAGGGAGATAGTTGTCACCAGAGGATTAAAGGTTATGAGTATATACCAAAAGCAATATATTCGAAGTCTTTCATTAAGGCAAATAAAGATAAGGTAGATATATCAATACCAGAGGTATATGAATTAGTTTCTGTCATCATAGCATTAACCCAAACTGGTGAATCTGAGAATGGATTAGTAAATAAAGATGACTTATATTATGTGCGAGTTAAAGATTACTTTAAACCATTTATGAATGATACCATCATTTCTGAGATGGATAAATTTATTAAAGAAAACGGAGAATATTATTTGAGAACCAATGCCTACGCATTTCAGTTCTCAAAAAGCGGAAAAATTGAAAGGAGCAAAGTTTACAATAGAATTGTATATACTGATGATGAACCAAATTACTTACTACCTTTTGTAGCAAGGTTGCAGAATTTTTCTGATAAATCAAATTTTAGGTATTTTTATAAAAAAGAAGAGCCCTTTTATAATACCCGAATCACTTTTATGAGGGATAGTTTAAACTATTCAGAAATGATAAATTGGCTGGAAAAACACTTTCCTACGACCAGATATGATTATCATAATATAATTTTCTCACCACTCACGGGGTACAATCAAGGAATGATATGGTTTGATTATAATGGTTTCAAAGAGTTACAACCACACGTGGATTTTCCACTCCCAGTGCCTCCAAGCCTTGTGATTGACAATAGTAGTAAAATTATTTATAGGGGCGAAATCCTCTTTACAGAGTTGAATCACGGTTACGTTAATAAGGAAGCTGATAAGTATGATAAATTGATAAGTGCAGCATTAGAAAATAAACGTGACAAACTTATAAGCCCAGATAAAGGACGTGGTTATTACGGTTCAGCATCTGAAACATTTAAGGAATATATGAATTGGGCTTTGGTTTCGCTTCGCTACATTGATTACTGCTCTGAAAAAGATTTACCTACACTTTTGGCAATGAATGAAAATTATATGTTAAAGCGAGGTTTTACTCAATTTCCAGCATTTCAAAAATTTATAATAGAACTTTATAGTAACAGGGATAAGCAGCAGAATTTAGCAGGGTTGTATCCTAAAATAATTGATTGGTTCTCTAAGCTTTGAGAACTTAAATAAATAATAACAAATATGGCGTATAAACATAACTTAACTGCCCATAACAGGCGTTTGGCAAAAAAGCGGGTTCAGTGCTTAAATGAAGCTTTGTGCTTCGTATCAAGTTCTGTGCTGGCAGACAGTTTAGTGCTTCTAAATCCGCTTCTTCGCCAAGCGCCAAAACGTTGTGCGTCACTCTAAGAAACAGACCGTGTAAATGAACTATCAGACATTTAAGCCACATAAAGACTTAGAATCCATAGTTAAATTATATTGGACTTTGGAAGTGCCTTTTGACCCCAAAAATCAAAAGCAAAAAATCGTACCTGACGGCTGCATAGAAATGACCTTCAATTTTGGCGATAAGATAAAAAGATTCACTTCCGAGACAGACTTTATCCTTCACCCCAATGCAATGGTAATGGGACAGAGAACTAAATCTTTTGACATCTTACCTACTGGAAATGTTGACACTTTCGCAATCTGTTTCTATCCTATAGGATTTGCAAACTTCGTGAAAATACCTCTTGCGAACTTGGTTGACAGGGAAACACCAATTTCAGAACTTTTCGGACAAGTAGAAACCGACATTTTAGAGCAACAAATGATTCAAGCTGCTGATAGCAAACAGAGAATTGACATTATTGAAGCCTTTTTCCTGAAAATTCTAAACGAAAAGAATACGATAAGTAATATCGTAAAATCAACCGTTGATGCTCTTCTCAAAACAAATGGCACGACTCCCATAAATGCTATTTTGAAAGATGACGTTTCAAAGAGAAGACAGCTTGAAAGGCATTTTAGAAAGCAAATTGGCATTAGCCCAAAACAGTTAAGCAAAGCTATTCGACTTCAAGCAACATTAAATTTGATGCTTAATAAAAAATCAGAAACACTCACAGACATAGCTTACGAAAGTGACTATTTCGACCAAAACCATTTTATTAAAGATTTTAAAGACCTAGTTGGAGTTACGCCAAAGGAGTATTTAGGCAATGAGCATATGGAACTATCCGCTCTCTTCTATAAATAAATTCTATAGTGTCGCATTTCTACTATTTTGACTTCCATTTAACTAATAACTTTGCACTCGAATTTAAATTTAAACATCAATGACATTCAGAAGAATAATTATAGGTTCAATGGTTTTTGCAATGCTTTTTGTTTCGTGCAACAATCCAGGCAAGACAAATTCAGAAACACCTACACAAGACACTTTAACAAACTCAAAAGGAAAAGATATGAAAAGTTACATTTCAATGTTCGAAATTCCGGCAACGGATATTTCACGAGCAATAAATTTTTACCAAGCATTGTTGAACATCAAAATAGAAAAAATGGATGTTGAAGGAATGCAAATGGGAATATTGCCGTATGAAGGGCAAATGGTGACAGGTGTCATCATACAAGCAGACGGTTACAAACCATCAGCAGACGGTGTAACCATATATTTGAACGGAGGCGACAATCTTCAAATCATTCTTGACAAGGTTGAAAAAAATGGCGGTAAAGTTATTACACCCAAAACTGCTCATGCAGACGGCAGTGGATTTTTTGCAATTTTCATTGACTCTGAAGGAAATAAAATGGCACTTAATTCGCCAAACTAATAGACAGAAGAGCGAACGCATAACAGCGGTTTTGCGTCAGGCGGGGTTTCATGCTTCGTTTGACGCATTTTGCGTATATTTGAGTTCGGTTCTTCGTATCAAGTGTATTGCTAAAAAGCCCGCCCGAACGCAAAGCCGCAAACCGTTGTGCGTCACTTTTAAGAGACATTCGACAAATTTGAAACGACTAATTTTCATTTCCTCTTTTCTTTATAGCTCTGTCATTTTCGGACAGACGAATTGTGCTGTTGGTTTTGTTGAAAACTCAAACCAGGTTATGTACAATCAAAAGGTAATTGAGGACATAATTGAACCTTCAAAATATGACGCTTTTTTTTTAGGGGAAAGCCATACAATTGACTTCGAACCAGAATTCAAATACAACTTTATTAAACACCTTAACTCCAAATATGCAGTAAGAGATGTTTTTATGGAAATTGGTTATTCTGCAGCATATTTTTTTAATCAGTATTTGCAAACCGGAGACACTTCCATTTTAAAAGAGAACCGTTTGCCATATTTATGGGGACACTACAAGAGCTTTTGGCGAAACCTTTACGAATACAATAACTCATTGCCTGATAGTTTGAAACTTATAATTCACGGAATTGACTTTGAAAGAATTGAAATCTTTAAATTGCTTGAAAAGACCAAACAAAAAAATAGTATAATACCTGATTACCTTCAACAGACATTTAGTGATATTCAAAAGCTAAATAAAAACAATGAATTATTTTTAAATGACAAAGAATTTAAAAAGCAACTATCAAAACTAAAATTGACATTTTTACAATATGAAAATGACTTTAAAATATTATATAAGGACAACTTTAATGTTGTTCATAATGCTTTGGGAAATGAAACACCTAGAACCATTAAAGTGAATCCACGAAACAAATTTTGGCTTGGAAATATTAAGGACATTATCGTTCAACAGAAAATTAAGAAGTTTATAGGCTTTTTTGGAGGAGCTCATACGAGGTATAACAACACATCATCTCTGACAGTTGCGTTAAAGAGTTGTGATTTTTTCAAAGGGGAAATTCTTAATATTGCAACAGTGTACAATCACTTCATAAGTACAGGAGGACCAAACCAAATTATTGAATACGGCTACAAGGAAAAAGAACTTTTTGAAAAATATTATGACATAAAATGTAGAGCAGTCATTGTTAAATCATCTAATATCCCTAAGACTACATTTAAAACAAAATCAGATTTTGTGATTTTTGCGAGAGAAATTATTGATAGGTAAAAAAGCGAACGCACAACAGGAGGTTTGGCGTTATTGGGGCTTGACGGAATAAACATCAGCATTTTGTTTGCTATTCAGCTTCAGTTCCAGCTTGTCGTTTTTCAATTTAGCTTTTAGTAGTTATCTTCAACTTCAGTTTTTCAATTGCGCTTCAGTTCTGGGCAGACGATTTTCAAATCCCCCAACAACGCCAAGCCCTGAACGTTGGCGGCAATTATAAATCATATACAAGTGAGAATTTTATATTTACTTATACTGACATTTTTATACTCTTGTTCTACAATGAAAAGACCAGAATTTTATACTCAAACTGAATATTGGAAAAAATACAATGATTTTTTACCAAAAGAGCTACAATATAAAGCAACGAAACTTCCTACAGAAGTATATTGGAAGTGGAAAGATTATAGTATTCATATTGACAAAATGCCTGTAGACAATTCACCAATAAAAATTATCATAGTTCACGGTTCAGGTGCCAACGGTAGAGTACTTGGTTTGTACGGAAATTACCTTAATGAACTAGGTTACGAGTATTTAGCGCCCGACTTAATTGGTTATGGATTAACGAAGAATCCAAGCAATAGAAATATTGTTTATGACGAATGGGTAAATTGCGTTTCAGACCTAGTTGACGAAGAATATCAAAAAGATAAAAAACCAATTGTTTTATTTGGTTTAAGTGTAGGAGGAATGTTAGCATATCAAGTTGCCTGTAAGAACTCAAAAGTTAAAGGTATCATTGTTACAACATTAGCAGACCCAAGACTACAAAATGTTAGGGACGATTTGTCAAAAAACAAATTTTTAAGCAGAGTTGCGTTGCCGATTGGTGTTGGAAATTTCACAAAACCAATTTTTGACCATTTAAGTTTACCTATAAAATGGCTATGTAAAATGGATAGAATTACAAACAATAAAGATTTTTCAAAAGTATTTTCAAACGATAAACTTGGCGGTGGAAGTAAAGTTAAATTTCGTTTTTTACGAACCTATCTGAACTACAAACCTTGTAAAGAGCCCGAACAGTTTGACAATTGTAGAGTTCTATTTTTACAACCAGGAGAGGACACTTGGACAACACTTGAAACAAGCAAACCCTTTTTTGACAGGATTAAAGGGAATAAAAAATTGGTAATTCTTGAAAATTGCGGTCATGCTCCATATGAAGAAGTTGGACTCACGACAATGAAAGCAGAAATACAAAAATTTTTGAATGAACAAAAAGAATAACTGCCGCCAACATCGGCTTGGCAAAATGGCGGGTTCA